>JBIKHW010000411.1:0-2970 GCA_044361935.1 Limnohabitans sp.
TGGAAGGGTCAGTCGAGGGTCAAGCCGTCAGCTCAATGCTTGTGCATGTGGCCGTCGCCATGCTTCATGGCAGGTGCGGCGGCCATGCGGGCAGAGGCCTTGATCTCGATGTTTTGACGCTTGCCATCCTTGCCTTCAACCACCAAGGTCACAGGCACGGTGTCACCGTCTTTGACCTGTCCTTTCAGGTCCATCAGCATGACGTGGTAACCACCGGGCTTGAGCTCGACGGCCTTGCCTGCGGGCAAAGCAAGGCTGGGGATGGCGCGCATTTTCATGACACCGCCGTCCATGCTCATCTCATGCACCTCGACCACACCAGCCACAGGTGACTGAGCAGAGATCACTTTGACATCTTGCACCGATTGCAGTTGCATGAAGGCGCCGGTGGCCTTTTGCTGGGGCACGGTGGCACGCACCCAGGCGTCTTTCACGGTCACTTGGGCTTGGGCAGCCAAGGACACGGTCATGGCCAGAACAAGGGCAGAGACAGACAAAGCGGGACGGAACATGGATCACTCCTGGTGGTTATCGAACAGATGAAGAGGTGCAGACAATGTGCAAGGCCAACCCCATGAAACGGGGCGCAAAGGCACAGGAGACGCCTAAACCGACTCAACCCCAAATCGTTTCAAGGTTGGTTTTTCAGGGGGCGGCTTTTCAGACCAAAAAGATGGGGGGTGCGCGGGCTTGCCAGGGTTGACCCAGCAAACTGGACAGCAGCGCCGCAGGCTCTGGCTGCAAAACGTGGGACAAATGGCCCGTTGGCAAGGGCGCCAAGACGTCGGCCGCAGGGGGCGCGATCAGGGGCAGGCAGGCAGGGCAGTCCAGCGCTGTGCGTGTGGCCGAGCCGTCCAGATCAGCACCTGCAGCATCCACCTGCACCAGCTTTACGCCGCCAATGGCGGTGCAAACGAGGTGCACGGCTTCAGGCTTGACCAGCGGCGAAGCCACAGCCGCCCCCACAAACAATGCAAACCACACCAGCACGAAGCGGGTGAGGTGGTGGGCATTGCGCAGAGATTGCAGGTTGAACATGTTTGGAATTATGGCACTTCACCGCTGCTGGGTGAGACACCAACGGCCAATGCGGCCAACATGTCTCGCGATATCGACATTTGTAATTCCCACGGACTCAACACTCAGGTGATGTCATTTTGTGGGTCGTTCTTTGCACGGGATTCACCAACCAAAGCACAAACTCGAACCTTAATTCAATCTGCAAATCCTCTCCATTTCGGTCTGCGCCCTCTTTGCAATGGTGAACACGCTCGATCAGGTGTGCGGGGTGAGCACGTTTGCTTTTTCTCAAAGGACAATCTTTATATTTAACTATTATTTTGTATTTATTTTTTTTTAAGAATTACAATGAACAAATCTAATAAAAAAATTCAATATCATTGATTTTTCCCTTGCCAAACTTTTTTCCTTGTTGGCCCTCAAGCCATGAACCCACTCAACACATCCCACCTGCAACTTGCGCATGCAAAGGCCAATGAAGAAGAGCCGACCGTCGAAATGCCCTTTGGTCCCGGCCAGTCGCGCGTACTCACGTCTGTTCGCGTATGGCATATACAGCGCCAATTGCTGCTGTCCAACAAAAAAATGGAGAAGTTGATTGATCAACGGTCTACGGATTCGGATGATCCTTTCGGAAGTGTTTTACGCCAACTGCGCACCCAACAAGGCCTCGAAGCCTTTGTTGTGGCATCCACAGCATGTATCACGACTTGCCAACTGCACGAGTTAGAGACCGGAAAAGACAGTTTGTTTTACACGCCAGGTTTGCGACACAAAGCGGCCCAGCGCGTAGCAACCATTTTGGGCAGTGATTGGGACAATATCTTGGCGGGCCGCGTGGAAACAAAGGCGATACCGGGCGCGGCTGCACGGCTGCATTTGCTCACCCCCCCCGCATCCCCCTCGCTCTTTGAACCCTCACCCCCAGCGCCTGTCTCGGGTTCATCACGGGGATTGGTGCCTCGCCAAACCACCGATGCCACACCCTTGTCATTTGCAGCTTTTCTTCGTGTTGCAGACAAACAGGACAGCACAGCGCCCAGGCCTTGACACGGTCATGTCAGCGACGCTTTTTGCTGATCCTGCGGGTTAAGCTGTTGGTCTATTGATCAACACAGGAGAACCTCATGCTCACACTCAGCGGCTTTTCGGCCAGTAATTACTACAACAAGGTCAAATTGGCCTTGCTCGAAAAAGGCGTTCCTTTTGAAGAAGAATTGGCGTGGGTCGGTGAAACCGAAGCTGCCGCCAGCCCCTTGGGCAAAGTGCCCTACCTCAAGACCTCCGATGGTGCGATGTGCGAGTCATCCGTGATGCTCGAATACATCGAGCAAAAGTACCCACAAAACCCCCTGCTTCCAGCCGATCCTTTTGCTGCTGCCAAAGTGCGCGAATTGGCGCTGTTTTTAGATTTGCATCTGGAGCTGGTGGCGCGCAATCTTTACCCCGAAGCCTTTTTTGGTGGGAAGGTGAGCGACTCGGTGAAAGAGAAAGTTGGCGCGCAGCTCGAAAAGAACGTGTCCGCATTTTCCCAACTGGTCAAATTTTCACCATTTGTGGCCGGCAACAACTTCACTCTTGCGGATTGCTCGGCTGTGGCACACCTGCCCTTGGTCGCAGGTGCGACCAAGGTCGTTTATGGGCGCGACTTTCTGGCCGATTTACCCGTACGCGACTACCTCAAACACATGGGCGAACGCCCGCACATGCAAAAGGTCAATGCCGATCGTAAAGCCAATATGGATGTGATGCTGGCACGCTTGAAGTCCAAGTGAGTGCAAATGCTCAGTTGACTTGCATCAAAGCAGAAAGCGAAGCCGAGGTACAAGATGGGGTGATGAACACACCCACTCGTCTTTATCGTGATCGCCTGTTACAAGAGCAGGCGCAACTTCTTGAGCGCATCGCTTTTGAGCGTGGTGGCGTGATCTCCCAAGCAGCCATGGCGGC
>JBIKHW010000097.1:0-9789 GCA_044361935.1 Limnohabitans sp.
GTAGTTGAGCGTGTTGAGCAACTCGGCAGGTACATCAGCCGCGTCGCGCGAAAACAAATCATCGGCAATCGCCGCCGGGATCAGTTGCTCCACGCCCGTGCCCAGGTCCTTGACCAGGGCCGCTTCGACCACCGGGCTTTCGCCCCGCGTGAGCTTTTCGGTGATGGCCACCGACATGGCCCGCAAGGGCGCCAACTGGCCCAGGATCTTGCCCGCCAGGCGCTGGGCCTGCGGTGTGCGGCCTTGGGGGGTGCGCACATAAGCCAGCCACTCGTCAAACAAAGCGATGCTGGAATACAGGCGCTCAGGCCCGCTGCGCTCAAAAGCCAGCTCGGCCGTGACCTGGTCCCAGCCGCCGCCTTCGTCACCCACCAGGGCGTCAGGCCCCAGTTGCACATTGTCAAAAAAGACTTCGCAAAAATGGCTGTCGCCCGATTGGTCCGTGATGGGCCGCACCGTGACGCCGGGCAAAGACAGGTCCACGATCACTTGCGACAAGCCTTTTTGGCGGTCACCCGCTTCGCCACTGGTGCGCACCAGCGCGATCATGAAGTGGCAGTTGTGGGCGTTGGTGGTCCAGATCTTCTGGCCATTGAGCAGCCAGCCCGCCTCATTGGGCGTGGCTCGGGTGCGCACGCTGGCCAGGTCCGAGCCCGAGCCGGGTTCGCTCATGCCGATGCAATAAAACGCCTCGCCACGGCAGATCGCGGGCAGGTAGCGCTGCTTTTGCGCTTCGGTGCCGTACTTGAGCAATAAGGGGCCGCTTTGGCGGTCGGCAATCCAATGCGAGCCCACAGGAGCGCCAAAGTTCAAAAACTCCTCGACCAGCACATAGCGTGCGAACGCGCTGCGCCCAGCGCCGCCATAGGCTGGCGGGAACGTGATGCCCAGCCAGCCCCTGCGACCCAACTCACGGCTGAAAGCCGGGTCATAACCCATCCAAGAGCGTGCCCGCACATGGGCAGGCACACCGCGCATGGCTTCGGTCAAGAATGCCCGCACCTCATGGCGCAACGCTTCGTCCTGCGCAGGAATGGCCGACGGGTTCAACGAATCGAGTTGGCTCATCCCAACACCCTTTTTTCAAACAATGTCTTCATGCTTTATCCATCCATGACCCATGGAGTGCCTAGCCATCCATGGCGGCCCTTGTGCACCGCATTATTTCGACGGTTTGTGTTTTCACCTAGTGCTGGCTTTGCTTTCTGCGACACCCACAGGCTGCTCCTGCGCAAACACCCGATGCAGCATCTGGCGCTTCGTGCAGGTCAGAACCACGGAAACCTTGGTGGGTCTGGAAAACCCTGATATCCACTGCGCGACAGCCTGAAACAGGCAACTGCCTATAGTCCAAAAAATTGTTGGGCATGTCCCCCGCGCTCGACTTCACAGCAGCAAGGTTATTGACAGATGCATGACTTGATCATCCGCAATGCGCAGGTTTACGACGGTTTGGGTGGGGGCCCACAGCAGGCTGACGTGGCAGTTTCACAAGGCCTCATCACCCACATCGGACAGGTGGATGGCCCTGCCCGCGACAGCATCGACGCACAAGGCCTGGCGCTCATGCCCGGCATTGTGGACCTGCACACCCATTACGACGCACAAGTCACCTGGGACCGCACCATGTCGCCCTCGCCTGCCTTGGGGGTGACCACGGCGGTGATCGGCAATTGCGGCTTTGGCATTGCGCCCTGCCCCGCACCCCTGCGCGAGACCATGCTGAAAAACCTGTCGGTGGTCGAGGGCATGGACTTGCAATCCTTGCTGACGGGTGTGGACTGGCAGTTTGAGTCTTTTGCGCAATATATGGACCAGCTGCGACGCATCGGCCCTTACGTCAATACCGCCGTGTTCGCAGGCCACTCGGTCATTCGCACCGCCGTGATGGGCGCCGACGGCTCGGCCCGGGTCGATCCCTCGCCCGAACAGCTGCAAACCATGCAGGCCTTGGTGCGCGACGCCATGGACCACGGCGCAATTGGCTTTGCGTCTTCGTTTTCACCCAACCACAGCGGCTTTGGCGGCATCCCCATGCCGTCCACCATCGCCTCTGAGAGCGAGTTGCGGGCTTTGGCCGGGGTGCTGGGCGAGAAAAACAAGGGCGTCTTCATGATGGCCACCGGCACCCGCGCCAGCCCCGATGTGATGGAGTCCATCGTGCAAGACACAGGTCGTCCCGGCTACATCTCCACGGTGCTCACCATGTACAACGAAGGCAACCCGGACCTGGGGGCCACCTATTACGAGCGCTGCGCACAGGCTCTGGCTCGCGGCCACGAGTTGTATGTGTTGACCAGCTGCCAGCCCTTGTCGTTTGACTTCACCTTAAAAGACCCCTATGTGCTGCTGAGCCATGCAGCCTTCGATGCGGTCAAGGCTGCCACAGTGGACGCCCTGCCCAGCTTGTACCGCTCGGCGGAGTTTCGCGAAGCCTTTCGCCAGAACCTTCGCCAGCCCAAGGCAGGCATTTTGTTTCTGGGCAACTGGCGGCAAATCGAAGTGGGCGCCGCGGTGCACCCCACCAACCAAGCGCTGGAAGGCATGAGCATTCAGACCCTAGCCGATCAGCGCGGCCTGGACCCGGTGGATGTGTTCTTTGACCTGGCCCTGTCAGAAGACCTGGACACGCATTTTGTGGGCAAGTTTTTCAACAACAACGACGACGGCGTGGCCCCCTCGCTCAAGCACCCGGCCAGCGTGATCACGCTGTCGGACGCGGGCGCCCACCTCACCTACATGTGCGACGCAGGTTTTGGCCTGTATTTTCTGGCGCACTGGGTGCGCGACACCGGGCACTTCACCCTGGCAGAAGGCGTGCGTCGCCTGACCAGCGAGCCCGCTGACCGCTTTCGCATTCCCCACCGTGGCCGTTTGCAGGTGGGTCTGCCCGCCGACCTGTTGCTGTTTGACCCGGCCACCGTGGGCATCTCCAAACCCTTGCCCAGCCAGGACTTGCCTGGCGGCGGCACGCGCATGGTGCGCGAGGCCACGGGCGTTCATGGCGTCTGGGTCAATGGTGTGCAAGTGCATGACGGTCAGAACTATGTGGACCATCCACACGGGCCTGGCCAAGTGCTCGACCAATTCAATTCATAAGGAGTGTGTTCATGACCATCCACCGTCGACTCTTGACCGGCCTTTTGCTGGCCTTCATGGCCACCAGCGTGTGGGCACAAAGCTGGCCCACGCGCCCGGTGCGCATGATCATCGCCTTCCCGCCCGGTGGGCCTACCGATCTGGTGTCTCGGGTGCTGGCGCAACGCCTGTCCGAGCAACTGGGCCAGCAAGTCATTGTGGACAACAAACCCGGTGCGGGCGGCAACTTGGCGGCCGAACTGGCCGCCAGAGCCACGCCCGATGGCTACACAATTTTCTACAACACATCGGCCATCGTGATTGGCCCAGCGCTTTACGGCAAGGTCAATTACGACACCCTGAAAGACTTTGCACCCGTGGCCCTGACGGCCAGCGTGCCCATGGTGCTGGTGGTCAACCCCCAGCTGCCCGCACGCAGCGTCAAGGAGTTTCTGGACCTGGCCAAGTCGCGGCCCGGCGCACTGAACTACAGCTCATCGGGCACGGGCACCATCACCCACCTGGCCAGTGCCATGATGTCCAGCCAAACCGGTGTGCAGACCCAACACATCCCCTACAAAGGCAGTGCGCCAGGTCTGGTGGATCTGGCTGCGGGTCAAACGCAATTCATGATCGACACCATCAACACGGTCTTGCCTTATGTGCGAGACAACCGCCTGCGCGGCTTGGCGGTCACCAGCATCAAGCGCTCGAGCTTGTTGCCCGATCTGCCCACCTTGGCCGAATCGGGCATGCCCGGTTTTGATGCCGCTGCCTGGCAAGGCATAGTGGTGCCCACCGGCACCCCGGCCGACATCGTGCAAAAGCTCAACACCGAAGTGAACAAGGCGCTGGCCAACCCCGACCTGCGTGCCCGCCTGGCGGCACAAGGCGCTGAGATTTTGGGCGGCACCCCGGCCGAATACGCTGCGCACCTGCGCACCGAAATGCCGCGCTGGGCCAAGGCCGTGAAAGACTCGGGCGCCAAAGCCGAGTGATGCTTTAAAGCTTGTACCTGCGCCGTTTGGCGCGGCCAAGCATTGGCTTCAACCGTGACTCACACCGCGCTTTTGCAGACCTTCAATGTCCGCATCGCTCAGCCCCGCTTCGCGCAAGACCTCGGCGCTGTGCTGGCCCAAACGCGGCGCCGGTTTTTGCACGGGCAAACCCGGTGTGCCAGAAAAACTGACCGGCACACCAATCTCGCGCAAATGCCCCTCGCTGGGGTGATCCACTTGCTGCAGCATGCCCACCGCCAGCAAGTGCGGGTCTTGCAGCAAGCTGTCGATGTCGTGCATGGGCATGCAGGGAATGTCGGCCTCGTTGAGCCGCGCCATCCAGATTTCGGTAGTTTGTGTGGCCATGGCCTGCGCCACCAGCCGATACAAGTCGTTGATGTGACGGGTTCGTGCGCCAATGTTGGCAAACCGCGGGTCCTGCGTGAACAAAGTGCCCTGCCCAATCAGGCCCAGAAATTTTTCCCAATGCCGGTCGGTGTAAATCAAGACGCACAAATGCCCGTCCAGCGTGGGGTAAGGCCTGCGCTCTTGAACCAGCAAGCGGGGGTAGCCTGTCTCACCCAAGGCTGGCTCAAAGCTGGCCCCGGCCATGTGCTCGCCCAGCACATACTGCGCCATGGTCTCGAACATGGGCACCTCCACCGCTTGGCCCACACCCGTCTGGTGTCGGGCGATCACCGCCGCCAAAATGGCATTCGAGGCCATCAGGCCCACCGTGCGGTCGGCCAAGGTCAGCGGCACATAACGCGGCTCGCCCCCACTGGCGCGGCTCACCAAACTGGGCACGGCCGCAGCGCCCTGAATCAGGTCGTCGTAAGCGGGTTTACCGGCGTAAGGGCCTTTCTCGCTGTAGCCATACAAACCGGCATAAATGATCTGGGGGTTGATGGCTTTGAGCCGTTCGTAATCAATCCCCAGTCGCTGCATGGCCTGGGGCCGGATGTTGTAGACCACCACATCGGCTGTCTCCACCAGCTTGAAGAACGCTTGCAAGCCCTCGGGCTGTTTCAGGTCCAGCACCAGACTGCGCTTGTTGCGGTTGACATGCAAAAAAATGGCGCCCATCCCTGCATGGCGCATCGGACCAATGCCGCGCACCGTGTCCCCGGCGGGCGATTCGATCTTGACCACATCCGCACCCATGTCGGCCATCAGCTGGGTGGCAAAGGGCCCCATCAGCACACTGGTCAAATCCAGCACACGCAATCCATTCAACGCACCAGCCATGCTGCTCTCCCTCGGGGTTCGGGCTTGAATTATCGGCACACCTTTGGCGGCCATGTGTCACCCACAGCGCCACAACAAGCCATAACCCGCTCCAAAATACACCATCAACCCATTGCAAGCCCCGACTCGTCCTGATGCTCGCACCACAGTCTCCAATCATCCACCGACCCATTTCAAACCGAGGAGTGACCCCAGCATGGCCAAAGATTTCAGCACCATGGAAGACAGCAACCGCTCGTCCAACCCCAACATCCATGAGGTACTGGCCGAGTCCCGGCGCAGTTTTCTCAAAAGCGGCGTGACCTTGTCACTGGCCTCAGTGCTGGCCCCATTGGCAGGCTGTGCGACCTGGGGGCCTGCGCAGCCCAAACTCGGCTTCAAAGGCATTCCGGTGGGCATGGGTGACCGGCTGGTGGTCCCCGAGGGTTATGTGGCCACGCCCTTGGCCCCGTGGGGCGAGGCGGTGGGCATCCCGGGCAACATGCCCGCTTTCAAAATGGACGGCTCCAACACCGCCGACGAGCAAGCTGCGCAAATCGGCATGCACCACGATGGTCTGGCCTACTTTCCCCTCGAGGGTTCGCGCCGTGGGCTGATCGCCATCAACCACGAATACACCGACGACGGCTTGCTGCATGTGGGCGGCTTCAACGCCATGAACCCTGAGAAAGTTCGCAAGTCGCAAAACGCGCATGGCCTGTCGGTCTTTGAGGTCGAGCTGAAGAACCAACAATGGCAGATGGTGCGCCCCTCGCGCTACGCCCGCCGCATCCCCATGAGCGCGCCTTTCAGCGTGGGCGGCCCTGCTGCGGGCCATGCCCTGATGCGCACCGCCGCCGACCCGCAAGGGCGTACCGTACTGGGCACTTTGAACAACTGCGCCAGCAGCAAAACACCCTGGGGCACTTATTTGTCAGGGGAAGAAAACTTTGCTTTTTACTTTGGCGGCGCCGACAAGCCCACGCCCGACCAAAGCCGCTGGGGTGCACGCAAAGACGGGTTTTATGCCTGGGAAAAGCACGACGCCCGCTTTGACCTGAAACAAAACCCCAACGAATTCCACCGCTTTGGCTGGGTGGTCGAACTCGACCCCATGGACCCCACCAGCACCCCCATCAAACGCACCGCGCTGGGCCGCGCTGCGCACGAAGGCGCCTGGGTGGGCGTGACGAAAGATGGCCGTGCGGTGGTCTATTCGGGCGAAGACGCCCGCTTCGAATACATCTACAAATTTGTCAGCCGCGACAAGATTGCACCGGCAGGCAATGGCCTCACCCAAGCCCAGGCCAACAAAGAATTGCTGGACCACGGCACCTTGTATGTGGCCCGCTTTGACCCCGATGGCCGGGGCGAGTGGTTACCACTGGTGCACGGCCAGGGGCCTCTGACGGCGGCCAAGGGCTTTGCCGATCAGGGCGAGGTCGTCATCAAGGCCCGCCAGGCCAGCGATTTGCTGGGCGGCACCAAAATGGACCGCCCCGAATGGCTGACCATCGACCCGGATAGCGGGTGGGTCTATTGCACCTTGACCAACAACAGCCAGCGCGGCGAGCCTGGAAGACCAGGGATCGATGCGGCCAACCCGCGGGCCAACAACGTCATGGGCCAAATCATCCGCTGGAAAGAAGATGGTGACTTTGACGGCCGCCGCTTCGAATGGAACCACCTGGTTCTGGCGGGTGACCCCGCCAACGAACGTGCCGAAGCCAAGGGCAACATCCGGGGCGACATTTACGCTTGCCCCGACGGCATCGCCTTTGACCAGCGCGGTGTGCTGTGGATCCAAACGGATGCCCACGCCACCCAGATGTACAAAGGCGAGCTGGCCCGCGTGGGCAACAACCAGATGCTGGCCTGCGATCCGGTCACTGGCGAAACCCGCCGCTTTTTGACCGGCCCCACCAACAGCGAAGTCACCGGCGTTGACCTGACCCCAGACGGCACCACGATGTTCATCAGCATCCAGCATCCGGGTGAAACACCGAGCGACCGCAGCGATCCGACCGATCCCGCCAAATACTCCAACTGGCCCGATTACACCCCCGGCGGTCGGCCGCGATCCTCCACCGTGGCCATTCGCAAAAAAGATGGCGGCGTGATTGGTACCTGAACCCAGCAAGACGGTCAAGGCACCCGCATGACAAGACAAGGGAGTCACCTGAAGGCCGCCTTGTGCGCACTGCTGATGGCCCTGAGCCTGCCCAGCCCCGCGCAAAAAACCATCGACCTTCAAGGCCACCGGGGTGCACGTTGCCTGCTGGCCGAAAACACCCTGCCCTCCTTTGCCCTGGCGCTGCAAATGGGTGTGACCACGCTCGAGCTGGACGTGGTGGTCACCCGAGACGATGTGCTGGTGATCAGCCACGACCCTGCCTTGAACCCCGACATCACACGCGACGCCCAAGGCCGCTTTCTGAGCAGCAAAGGCCCTGACATTCGGCAGCTGACTTTTGAACAACTGCAAAGCTACGATGTTGGGCGCATCAACCCCAGCTCGCGCTACGCCCAGACTTTTTCAGCACAAAAAGACCGCAACGGCGTGCGCATTCCCCGTCTAAAAGACCTGTTTGAGCTGGTCAAAGCCCAAGGCAACACCCAAGTCCAATTCGCCATCGAAACCAAGATCACCCCACAGCGGCCCGACCAAACGCCCGACCCCGAGCGCTTTGTGCAGCTGCTGCTGCAAGAAATCAAAGACCACGGCATGAGCGAACGGGTGCAGATTTTGTCGTTCGACTGGCGTACCCTGCAGGCCGTCCAAAAAACCGCCCCGGGCATGCCCACGGTTTACATCACGGCGCAACTGGCGGCGCTGGACAACCTGGGCATCAAGTCAGGCCAGCCCTCGGCCTGGACTGCGGGATTTCAGCACGCGCAATACGGCTCTGTGCCGCGCATGATCAAAGCCGCTGGCGGCACGCATTGGTCGTCGTTCTGGCGCGAGCTCGATGCCCAGAAAGTGCGCGAGGCCCAAAGCTTGGGCCTCAAAGTGTTGGCCTGGACCGTGAACGACCGCCAAAGCATGAGCCAGATGCTGGACCTGGGGGTGGACGGCCTGGTGACCGACCGCCCAGACATCGCAGCGGAGCTGCTCAAGGAGCGCGGCATCCGGTGGTCAGCCCCGCGCTGAACGGCACCAGACCCTCGCGAGCCTGAGGATTTCAGGGCTGAACTGAAATCAGCGTGCCACGGTCCCGGTGCATCCACTGATAGACCAGCACCGGGAACATGATGGCCACGCCCAGCAAGCTGATTTTCAAGCCCGGGGCAATCAGGCACAGGGCACCGATGGCGCACAGCGCACGTTCCCAGCCCTTCATCACGGTCAACAGGTAACCGCTGAGCGCCGCAGCCAGCGCCACGATGCCCAGCACACAACCGGTGAAGGTGATGGCAAAGTCCGC
Source organism: Limnohabitans sp. (assembly GCA_044361935.1). Lineage (GTDB taxonomy): Bacteria > Pseudomonadota > Gammaproteobacteria > Burkholderiales > Burkholderiaceae_C > Limnohabitans_A. Next base: position 8,729 of record JBIKHW010000097.1, read on the forward strand.
CCAAGTGAAGCCCTTGGCCACCAACAGCAAAGAGGGCGAGAAGACAAACACAAAGGGCACCAGCACTTTGGCCAGGCCCAGGCGGAAAGCCATGTTGCCGGTCTTGAACGGGTCACCACCGGCCATGCCCGCCGCCGCATAAGCGGCCAGCGCCACCGGTGGCGTGATGTCGGCCAACACACCGTAATAAAACACAAAGAAGTGCGCCACCAAAGGCTCCACCCCCAGCTGCACCAAGGTGGGCGCAGCCACCGTGACCATGATGATGTAGTTGGCCGTGGTCGGAATGCCGCAGCCCATCAAGATGCAGACGATGCCGGTCATGAACAGCGCGGCCAGCAGGGTCAAAGACTTGCTGTCGGCCATGAAGGCGGGCAACCAGTCCATCAAGAAAGCCGAGATCATCTGCGCCCAGCCGGTGATGATGAAGCTGATTTTGAAGCCCACCCCCGTGAGTGTGACCACGCCAATCACAATGCCCACCGTGGCGGCCGCAGCTCCCACCGCCAGCGCGTACTTGGCCCCGGTTTCAAAGGCCTCCAGCAACACCGCATTGTCAATGCGACCCACCAAGCCCAACCACTTTTGCCCAACCCAAATCAGGGCCACGCCCAGCGCCAAAAAGCCCAGCTTGATGGTCTCGCCGTCGCTGCCCCAGTCCACAAACGCCACCAGCGCCAGCAACACATGCAGCACCACCAGCATGAGCCAGTTGGTGCTGCGGTTGCCCCAAACCGTGGTGCTCAGGCCCACAATCATGCAAGACGTGATGCCGGTGAACGCCGCCAAATAAGGCGTGCGGCCCGACACCAAAATGGCGATCAGCAGCGCCAATGGAATCAAGGTGGGCCAGCGCTGACGGAAGGACTCACGCAGCTTGGGCATTTCTTCCTCGGTCAGGCCGCGCAAGCCATAGCGCTTGGCCTCGAAATGCACCTGCATGAACACGCCAAAGAAATGCATGAAGGCCGGCACGATGGCCGCCGCGATGATGGTCTGGTAGGACACATTCAAAAACTCGACCATCAAAAACGCCGCCGCGCCCAACACGGGCGGCGTGA
>JBIKHW010000098.1:0-9768 GCA_044361935.1 Limnohabitans sp.
TCCACCCCGATCGTGCGAGTGTCCTGATAAACGGCTGTTCAGCGACCTTCGGCGCTCACATTTGCCTGTCCCGAAGGAGGGAGGCATCCATAGCATCTTGATCCGGGATCCATCTGCTCAGTTTTGCTGCCAGGGCAGCCCGCGGTAGCGCCACCCGCCCTTGAGGCCGCGGTGGGCCTGCTCGTCGGGGTCGCCCTCAAATCCTTCGAGGATGTTGTAAGCCAACAAGCCAAGTTCGGTCGCACGCTGGGCAGCGGCGATCGAGCGCACACCGCTGCGGCACAGCAGCACCAGCTTTTTGCCGCCAGCGCCCACCGCTTGCACGCCCGCGTCAAAGTCTGGGTTCATGGCCATGCCGGGCCACTGCTTCCAGGCCAAGGCCTGTGCGCCGGGCACAAAACCCACCCAAGCACGCTCAGCATCGCTGCGCACATCCACCAACACGGCCTCACCCGACTGCACCCAGGCCCAGGCCTGCTGGGGTGACACATCGCCGGCATAACCATTGGCAGCGACGGGATGTGGGGTGGCGGGTGAGGTCATGGCGTGCAGTCCTGGTTGTGTGCGTGAATCGGGCCTGAATCATAACTTTGTGCACCCCAGCCCTGCATCGCACGGCTGTCAGTGACAGGACAGGCTGCAGCGGCTAAGATGCGGGTTTTGGTTGACGTTTACGTCAACGTCAAAGCCAACAAGATCGCCCGCTAACGGAGACCCCCATGACCGACCTGTCCGCTGAATTCAAAGCCCTGGCCGAATACCGCCCCACCAACAAGGTGCGTTTTGTCACCGCCGCTTCGCTGTTTGACGGCCACGACGCCGCCATCAACATCATGCGCCGCATCTTGCAAAGCATGGGCGCCGAAGTCATCCACCTGGGCCACAACCGCTCGGTGGACGAGGTGGTGACCGCTGCGCTGCAAGAAGACGCCCAGGGCATCGCCATCAGCTCTTACCAGGGCGGACACAACGAATACTTCAGCTACATGGTCGATTTGCTCAAAGCCCGGGGCGGCGAGCACATCAAAGTGTTTGGCGGCGGTGGCGGCGTGATCGTGCCGGCCGAAATCCGAGCCCTGGCCGACAAGGGCGTGCGGATTTTCAGCCCCGAAGATGGCCAAAAAATGGGCCTGGCCGGGATGATCGGCGAGATGGTCATGCGTTGCGACCAAGACGTGAGCCCCCTGGCACCCAAAACCGTGGACGCGATTCAGGGCCACGGCGAAATGAATTGGCGGGCACTGGCGCAGTTGATCACCGCTTTGGAAAACGACAAGGCCGACGCTTCTGTGGTCAAAGCCGTGCGCGAACAAGCCGCGCAAAAGAAAGTGCCCGTGCTCGGCATCACCGGCACCGGTGGTGCAGGCAAGTCTTCGCTCACGGATGAATTGATCCGCCGCCTGCGCCTGGACCAAGGCGACGCGTTGCGTGTGGCCGTGATCTCGATCGATCCATCCCGCCGCAAGAGCGGTGGCGCTCTGCTGGGTGACCGTATCCGCATGAACGCGATTTCACCTTGGTCACAAGGCCCGCGCGTGTTCATGCGTTCGCTGGCCACGCGTGACTTTGGCTCTGAAATTTCAGCCGCCCTGCCCGACGTGGTGGCGGCCTGCAAGGTGGCGGGCTTTGACGTGATCGTGGTCGAGACCTCGGGCATTGGCCAGGGCGACGCGGCCATCGTGCCGCATGTGGACGTGCCGATGTACGTGATGACGCCCGAGTTCGGCGCGGCCAGCCAGCTCGAAAAAATCGACATGCTGGACTTTGCCGAGTTTGTGGCCATCAACAAGTTCGACCGCAAAGGCGCCTCTGACGCCTTGCGTGATGTGGCCAAGCAAGTGCAACGCAACAAAGAAGCCTGGACCACACCGACCGAACAAATGCCGGTGTTTGGCACCATGGCCGCACGGTTCAACGACGACGGCGTGACGGCCCTGTACCAAGCGCTCAAAGCCCGCCTGGCCGAGCTGGGCATGCAGATCACCGAAGGCCGTTTGCCGGTGGTCAAGGTGCGTCACAGCACCCACCAAAACCCGGTGGTGCCGTCTTCCCGCACCCGCTATTTGGCCGAGATCAGCGACACCGTGCGCGGCTACAAAAAACGCGCCATCGACCAGTCGCGCCTGGCCCGCGAAATCCAGCAGCTGCGTGCCGCCGCCCGCATGCTCGAAGTGGGCAAATCCGGCCGCGCCAAAGCCGCCGAAGCCGCGATTGACCTGGCCGTGAGCCGCGAACAAACGCAAGACCCCACGGCCCGCAAACTGCTGGCCCAGTGGCCTGACATGCAAAAAGCCTATGCGGGCGACGAGTACGTGGTCAAGATTCGCGACAAGGAAATCCGCACGGCACTCACCACCAAATCACTGAGTGGCACCACCATCCGCAAAGTGGCCCTGCCCCAATACGAAGACGACGGCGAAGTGCTGAAGTGGCTGATGCTGGACAACGTGCCGGGCAGCTACCCCTACACCGCAGGCACCTTTGCCTTCAAGCGCGAGGGCGAAGACCCGACCCGCATGTTCGCCGGCGAAGGCGACCCCTTCCGCACCAACCGCCGCTTCAAGCTGGTGTCTGAGGGCTTGCCCGCCAAGCGCCTGTCCACCGCGTTTGACTCGGTCACGCTGTACGGCAACGACCCCGACCTGCGCCCCGACATCTACGGCAAGATCGGCAACTCGGGCGTGAACGTGGCCACGCTCGACGACATGAAGGTGCTGTACTCAGGCTTTGACCTGTGCAACCCGACCACCTCGGTGTCCATGACCATCAACGGACCCGCACCGTCCATCCTGGCCATGTTCATGAACACGGCCATCGACCAAAATCTCGACAAATTCAAAGCCGACAATGGCCGTGAGCCGACCGAAACCGAAGCCGCCAAGATCAAGGAATGGGTCTTGGCCAATGTGCGCGGCACGGTGCAGGCCGACATCCTGAAAGAAGACCAGGGCCAAAACACCTGCATCTTCAGCACAGAGTTTTCACTCAAAGTGATGGGCGACATCGCGCAGTATTTTGTGCACCACGACGTGCGCAACTTCTACTCGGTGTCCATCTCGGGTTACCACATCGCCGAAGCCGGGGCCAACCCGATTTCCCAGCTGGCCTTCACGCTGTCCAACGGCTTCACCTTTGTGGAAGCGTACTTGGCGCGTGGCATGCACATCGACGACTTCGCGCCCAACCTGTCGTTCTTCTTCAGCAACGGCATGGACCCCGAGTACACCGTCATGGGCCGTGTGGCACGCCGCATCTGGGCCGTGGCGATGAAAGAGAAGTACGGTGCCAATGAGCGCTCACAAAAACTGAAGTACCACATCCAAACGTCGGGCCGCTCGCTGCACGCGCAAGAGATCCAGTTCAACGACATCCGCACCACGCTGCAAGCGCTGATCGCGATCTACGACAACTGCAACAGCCTGCACACCAACGCCTTTGACGAAGCCATCACCACGCCGACCGCAGACTCGGTGCGCCGCGCCATGGCGATCCAGCTGATCATCAACCGCGAGTGGGGCTTGGCCAAAAACGAGAACCCGAGCCAAGGCGCCTTCATCATCGAAGAGTTGACCGAGTTGCTGGAAGAAGCCGTGCTGGCCGAGTTTGAAAAAATTGCCGAGCGCGGCGGTGTGCTGGGCGCCATGGAAACCGGTTACCAACGCGGCAAGATCCAAGACGAGTCCATGCACTACGAGATGATCAAGCACACCGGCGAGCTGCCCATCATCGGCGTCAACACCTTCCGCAACCCCAAGGGCGACGAAGTGCTCGAAAGCCTGGAGCTGGCCCGCTCGACAGAGGAAGAAAAGCAGAGCCAGCTCAAGCGCCTGAACGACTTCCACGCCTTGCACGCCGCCGAATCGCCTGCCATGCTCAAACGCCTGCAGCAAGCGGTGATTGACAACGGAAACGTGTTCGAGGTGCTGATGGACGCGGTGCGGGTTTGCTCGCTCGGCCAGATCACCAACGCCTTGTTTGAGGTGGGTGGTCAGTACCGACGCAATATGTGAACTTCAGAAGTTCACCCGATCCCCGCCCTTGAGCGCCAGCATGCTGCGGGCCTCATCGGGTGTGGCAATCTCCAGATTCAGGGCTTCGAGCACGGTGCGGATACGCTGCACTTGCTGTGCGCTGGACTCGGCCAATTTTCCAGGACCGATCCACAGCGAGTCTTCCAGGCCCACGCGCACGTTCGAGCCCATGGCCGCACCGATGCTGGCCAGCGCAATCTGGCCTTTGCCTGCGCCCAAAATGGACCACTGGTAATCGTTGCCGAACAAACGGTCGGCCGTGCGGCGCATGTGCATCAGGTCTTCGGGGTGCGGGCCGATGCCCCCCAAAATGCCAAACACCGACTGCACAAACAAAGGCCCCGTGACCAGCCCCCGGTCTCGGAAATGCGCCAGGTTGTAAAGGTGGCTGATGTCGTAGCACTCGAACTCAAAGCGGGTGCCGTTTTCGGTGCCCAGGCGCAAAATGGTTTCGATGTCCTTGTAGGTGTTCTTGAACACCAGGTCGCGGCTTTTTTCCAGGTGCTCACGCTCCCACTCGTGCTCAAAAGTCTTGAAGCGGTCCAGCATGGGGAACAAGCCGAAGTTCATCGAGCCCATGTTGAGCGACGCCACCTCGGGCTTGAAGGTCAGGGCCGGTTGCATGCGCTCATGCACCGTCATGTGTGGGCTGCCGCCGGTGGTCAGGTTGATGACGGCGTTGGTTTGGGCCTTGATCTTTTGCAAAAACGGCACAAAAAACGCCGGATCTTGTGTGGGACGGCCGTCTGCCGGGTCGCGGGCGTGCAGGTGCAAGATGGCCGCGCCAGCCTCGGCGGCGGCAATGGCCGCTTCGGCAATCTCGTCGGCGGTCACCGGCAAATGCGGCGACATGCTGGGCGTGTGGATGGCGCCCGTGGGGGCGCAGGTGATGATGACTTTGCGGGCTTTGCTCATGAACCGTCTCTAGAAAAATGTTGAACCCGCCGATGCGGGCTTGGCGTGTGCCACAGCATGCCCGACACCACAGCGCTGAGAGGTCACCAAGGCAACAAACACACGGCCACGACATACACGGGACACGCGATTGCAGCAAAATGTCCAAGACCCCAGCGCCCACTTTGTGAGCGCCATCGCCAGACACCTTGTCCAGGAACCCCATGCAGCACTTGCCGCCCTTCATTGCCCCATCTGAGCACCACGATGCCGACAGCGCCTTGGCGCAAATCCAGCACATCTACCAGCACAGCGTGAACCACCTGCGCCAGGCCATGCGCGAATTTGTGGCGGGGGCTGACATGACGGACACCCGCGTGCGGGCCTGCTACCCTTTTGTTCGGGTGCAGGTCAGCAGCACCAGCCGCAAAAGCGCAGGACTGGACAGCCGCTTGAGCTATGGCTTTGTGGCCGAGCCTGGCCGCTTTGAAACCACCCTAACCCGGCCAGACCTGTTCGCTTACTACATCCGCCAGCAACTGGCGCTGCTGCTCAAAAACCACAATGTGAGCCTGCAGGTGGGCACCAGCAACCAGCCGATTCCGATCCACTTTTCATGGGCCGAAGACGAGCACATGGAAGGCAGCCTGAGCCCCGAGCGCCAGGCCCTGATGCGAGAGGTGTTTGACCTGCCCGACCTGGCCGCCATGGACGACGGCATTGCCAATGGCACACACGAGCCCGCCGCCTCCGAGGCCAGGCCGCTGTCGCTGTTCACCGCGCCCCGCATCGACTATTCGCTGCAACGCCTGCGCCACTACACCGGCACATCGCCGCGCTGGTTTCAGAACTACGTGTTGTTCACCAATTACCAGTTCTACATCGATGAATTCATCGCCCTGGGCCGCGCCGAAATGCAAAACCCGGACAGTGAATACGTCGCATTTGTCGAGCCCGGCAACACGGTCACGCGCCGCGTGGGCCATGCGCCCGAAGACGTGGACGCTCAGGGCCAGACACCGCCGCGCCTGCCCCAAATGCCCGGCTACCACTTGGTGCGCAAAGGCCACAGCGGCATCACCATGGTCAACATCGGCGTGGGCCCGGCCAATGCCAAAACCATCACCGACCACATCGCCGTGCTGCGCCCGCACGCCTGGCTGATGCTGGGCCACTGCGCGGGTCTGCGCACCACGCAGCTGCTTGGCGACTACGTGCTGGCCCACGCCTATGTGCGCGAGGACCATGTGCTGGACGAAGAGCTGCCGCTGTGGGTGCCGATCCCGGCGCTGGCCGAGGTGCAAGTGGCGCTGGAGCGTGCCGTGTCCGAGGTCACGGGTTGTCATGGCGCAGACCTCAAACGCCTGATGCGCACCGGCACCGTGGCCAGCACCGACAACCGCAACTGGGAGCTGCTGCCGGACAACAAACCGCAGCGGCGCTTCAGCCAAAGCCGCGCCGTGGCGCTGGACATGGAGAGCGCGACCATTGCCGCCAACGGTTTTCGCTTTCGGGTGCCTTATGGCACCTTGCTGTGTGTGAGCGACAAACCCCTGCACGGCGAGATCAAGCTGCCCGGCATGGCTAACCACTTTTACCGCGAGCGGGTGAACCAGCACCTGCAAATCGGCATCCGCGCCGTGACGCTGCTGCGCAACGCCGGACCCGAACAACTGCACAGCCGCAAACTGCGCAGCTTTGCCGAGGTGGCGTTTCAGTAACCAGTGACAGAACCGAGTTCGACAAAATTTCACAGCACAGATTTCGAGAAGCTCAGCAAGCACCCCGTTTTTTCACAAATCCTGGTGCATTTCGTCAAGCAGGTCCTGCTCCAACAAAGCAAGTTCGTTGTGCACTACTGGATTCCTCATCCCGCTGACTGGCATGACTGGCTCGACCCAGTATTTTTCGGGCATTCGTAGACGTTCACCTTGAAGATTTGAATTGGTGGATGACCACAACATGCCAAAAGCATCCATCGCCAATTTGCAAAATTTCGATGGCTTAGCGCAGCTCACTGACCTCGTACTTGAAGTCTTTGATGCAGATTCGATCGTCAGATTTTTTTAGCCACAGCGCACGCCCTCCCCCACTTCGCCCTCTGGAACTCAGACGTTGAGGTTTTCTCCACACATCCAATTGAAGGGAGGCTATGGACTTCAAGGTGACGCCAAAGAATGGTGGCGCTGAGGTGCTCAAGCCGCATGCATTGTGTCCGATCGCTCATATCAAGCGAAAAATGGTTTTTGCTTTTACATGCCGCGTCTACTCAAAGCATGTCCACAAATCGGCACTCTCAAGCGTCAACAACCATGAAATCACAAAAAATATTTAAATTAAATTTAAAAACAACGATAAAGTATATTTTATTGATTAATTCATCATATTCCAAATATACATTAAAATCACAACATCATAGTTACAACCAACAACAACGTCAGGTTCCCGGTGTCGTTCACCGAGGAAGGCTCTCCTTGCTTAGCCCATTTGTCCAACGGCCATGAACTTAATCGCTCAATCATTCCCCAATTTGCTGTTAACACAAATGTCACCCAAGTCACTCCCATGTTGGATGACCCGCGTCAAAGAATCAATTCAAAAGAACTCTGACAAAAGCATCAGTTAATACAAACAAAGCAATAAAAGATTTCTTAATGTTCGGGTGTTTTTTCCAATCGAAAGACATTGCCATCGACCTAGGAACTGCCAACACACTGATTTATGCAAAAGGCCAGGGCATTGTGTTGGACGAGCCTTCTGTGGTTGTCATTCGCTATGAATCAGGAACATCCGGTAAAAAAACGCTTCAAGCCGTTGGATCTCAGGCCAAAACCATGGTGGGAAAAGTGCCTGGAAATTGGACCGCCGTGCGTCCTTTGAAGGACGGTGTCATTGCCGATTTTGGCCTGACAGAAATGATGCTCAAGGAGTTCATTCGTTGGGCGCACCCAGGATTGAGTTTTTTTCGCGCCTCGCGACGCGTTGTTATTTGCGTGCCTTGCGGTGCCACCCAGGTGGAGCGACGAGCCATCCGTGAATCTGCCCTGGCCGCAGGAGGGAAAGAAGTGTTTTTGCTTGAAAAGGCCATGGCCGCGGCCATCGGTGCCGGATTACCGGTTTCCGAACCCAGCGGTTCCATGGTGGTGGACATTGGAAGTGGCACCACAGAGGTGGCCATCATTTCGCTGGGCGGCATGGTTTACAAAGACAGTGTGCGAGTAGGCGGCGACAAGTTCGACGAAGCCCTCATTTCTTATGTGCGTCGTAACCGTGGTGTGTTGATTGGTGATCACACGGCCGAGCACATCAAAAAAACCGTCGGCTCAGCATTTCCCTCCCATGAAATGCTTGAAATGCAAGTGCGCGGGCGAAACATGGCAATGGGTGTGCCGCGCAGCTTCAGCATACGCAGCAACGAGACTTTGGAGGCTCTGAGCGAGTCTTTGGGGTACATCGTGCAGGCTGTCAAAAAAGGCTTGGAAAACACGCCACCCGAACTTGGTGCCGACATCGCCAAGTCAGGCATGGTGCTGACCGGAGGTGGTGCTTTGTTGCGCGGTTTGGACAAGCTCTTGCAGCAAGAAACTGGTGTACCAGTCGTTATTGCGCAAGATCCATTGACATGTGTCGCACGCGGTTGTGGGTTGACACTGGAGCGGCTGGACGATTCGGCCAGACTCTTTTCCTGAAGGACTCCCTGACATGAAGGCACGACTTTTAAAAGTCCCAATGTGGCTCTTATTGAATGCAGGGCTTTCAGGTGTCAGCGCCATAGCCCAGCCGACTAGCCCGCTAGGAGAGGTGCGCAGCCTCGTGCAAGCGGGTCGACTGCCCGAAGCCAGCCAGGAAATTGGACGCCAACTGCAACGCCCCGACCCGGAGCCTGGCATGCAATTGCTCCAATGCGTCGTTCAAGCCCAACAAAACCAAACCGACAAAGCCATCGCCTGCCTGATCGCACTGGTTAAGCAGCACCCCGACATGCTAGAGGCCTACAACAACCTGGGCGTGCTCTACGCCAGCAAGAACCAGCAAGAGGAAGCCAAACGCTGGTTCTCTTTGGCATTGCAGCGCCAGCCCACGCTTTGGACCTTGCACCAAAATCTGCAAAGCCTTCAGGCTGACATGGCACGCCAAGCCTATGCAAGAGCCTTGCAGACCGAACTGCCTTTGAAAGAAGCCGCCCCCAAATTGACTCTACTGGCCGCGACATCCATCAAAAATGTGCCCCCAACACAGGTCACCAACAAAACCCCAGAAGCCTCAGTGGTTTCCAAAGCGCCAGTGGGTACAAAGACACCTGTTACGGTTGTCGCAGATACCCCTAGTCAGTCGACTGCCCCACAGGTTGCAGCAGCGCAATCAACTCTTGGCAGCTCCATCTCAACCGACACAGGCTCTGCTAAAACAGGCAAGGCAACCGCGCTGGATGACGCAACACGCCAACAAATACTCGAGGCGGTGCAAGCCTGGGCGCAAGCTTGGCGTAGCCAAAACATGTCCGCTTACTTGGCGGCATACACCCCCGATTACACGCCGGTCGAAGGGAGCAGCCGCTCTGCTTGGGAGGCCGAGCGCAAAGCACGCATAGCGGGACGCCAATTTATACGTGTGAAGGTAAGTAACTTCACCTTTGAAAGCACCGGCTCCAAAGTCATTGCCAGGTTCACTCAAACCTACGAGTCCGAAAACATCCAGTCGACCAGCCGCAAACGACTTGAATTTGTGCGCTTAGAGGGCCTTTGGAAAATCGCCCGCGAAACTGTCATCAACAACTGACCATGAGTACCAAGCACTTGTTTGTCAAACGCAGCCCAAGCTTGCGCCGTCGCCTGTTGACATG
>JBIKHW010000412.1:0-2949 GCA_044361935.1 Limnohabitans sp.
GCGCTGCCCCAGGTCAATGGCCAAACCCATACCCACGGGACCTCCGCCCACGATCACCACATCGGTCGTATCCATCATCTGTACATCACCCATTTCGTTGGCCCTATTTCGGCAAAAACTTTGACTTTCAGCAACGTGGACGAACCACCATTGCGCCTCACTAAAAGACCCAACCCAAATCAATTCTGACGATTGGCCTTTTAACTGGCTCTATTAAACTTGACATCATTCAATCATTCAAACTGAACTTTCTCATGTATCCATCAGAAAAGCTCATGCATTTAAGCAGCCTTCAGTTGCTGGCTTTTCTGGAGGTTGCTCGTCTTCGAAGCATCTCAAAGGCTGCCGAGTGCATCCCCATGTCCCAGTCGGGCATGAGCATGTTGATCAAGGAATTGGAGGATCAAATTGGAGCCCGATTGTTCGACCGTAATCCGAGGTCAGTGACGCTCACCGATGCCGGTCGCTAACTCCTGCCTGTGGCCCAAAGGATCATTCAAGAACTGCGCGACCTGAGTTCAGCGATCCAAGGAACCGAATCCGCCAATCGTTCCCGCCTGAAGATTGCGGCAACGCCCATGGTGTCCATGAGCCTTTTGCCTGAGATCGTTCGCGAGTTCACCAAGTCGAATCCAAAAGTGGACATCACAATGGCCGATGTCGATGTCCATGCTGTACGCCAGCGCGTTTTAGATGGTGATGCCGATTTTGGTCTGGGCTTCTTCGTCAAGCCTGCCGTTGGACTTTTACGTCAGCCTCTGTGCCGTTTTCGACTGATGTGCATCAGCCCACCGGCATCAAACCCAAGAACTCACCTGTCATCTCGCCCTTGGTCCGGCCTCCGTGATCTGCCGTTGATTGGACTTCCAGCTGACAACCCCATCCAATCGTTGGTGGATGCCCATCTGGCCCAAATCGGGAGAGGAGTCGAACAGCGTCAAGTGGTGAACTTCATTGGCACTGTGATTGCCATGGTTCGCGCCGGATTGGGTCATGCCATCATCCCTTCATTTGCCATTGAAGAGTGCAAACGTCATGGTTTACAAATCAGCATGCTGACTGCACCTGTCGTCAACCTGGATCTTTACCTCGTCACACGCAGAGGCACCCAATCCAAGTCCACATCTTTAGAGTTCACGGCTCGCCTGAAAGCTACAGCAGCCAAGTTGGCTGCGCCTGCCCCAAAAACCAAAACCACCCACAAGTAAACAGGCAAGGTCATGGAGGCCGAAGTTTCTGATCCTGGTTCAATCGCTCCCTCATGACGAAGTCGTCGCATTGGGTGCGGGCAATGGCTGCGTTTAACCGGGGACCGGCTCCAGGCCCAGCCATGTTCCGATGCTGCCCGTTGTGATTTTTCCAATCCTTGAGTCAACAACCAACGAGCGTGGCTAAGCACAGTTAAACCGAACGCATCAACCCACCATCAATCCGTAAGCTCTGTCCCGTGATGTAGGCCGCAGCATCCGAAGCCAAAAAGGCGATGGTCGCGGCCACTTCCTCGCTGGTGCCGTAACGCTGCATGGGCACGCTTTCGCGACGCTCTTCTTTGGCGGGCAGGCTGTCGATCCAGCCGGGCAGCACATTGTTCATGCGCACCTGGTGCACCGCGTTTTCGTCGGCAAATAGCTTGGTGAAAGCGGCCAAGCCAGCGCGTGCCACAGCCGAAGTCGGGAACATGGCGCTGGGCTCGACCACCCAGGCGGTGGAGATGTTGACGATGGAACCCGCTTTTTGCTGGACCATGATGGGCGCCACCAGACGCACGGCGCGCACGACGTTCAAGAAATACATGTCGAGCCCCAAGTGCCACTGCGCATCGGTCAACTCCAGCAACGGGCCTTTGGGGCCATGGCCTGCGCTGTTGACCAACACATCGATGCGGCCCCAACGCGCCATGGTTTGATCGACCAGCATTTGCAGGTCTTCACTCGATTGGTTAGAGCCCGTCAGGCCGATGCCGCCCAACTCACGGCCCAGCGCCTCGCCCTTGCCGGACGAGGACAACACCGCCACCTGAAAACCGTCCTGTGCCAACTTGCGGGCCGCAGCCGCCCCCATGCCGCTGCCGCCGCCCACCACCATCGCCACTTTATTGGTCATGCCTTGCTCCTTGTTTGTGAGAGTTTTCGATACATCCTGCCCGCCCACTGGCCCAGATCATCCAGGTACGTGAACACCACCGGCACCACCAGCAAGCTCAGCACGGTGCTGGTGAGCAGGCCGCCGATCACGGCAATCGCCATGGGCGAGCGAAAGCTCGCGTCGGCTGCACCCCAGCCCACGGCAATAGGCAGCATGCCTGCGCCCATGGCAATGGTGGTCATGACAATCGGCCGGGCACGTTTGTGGCAAGCGTCCAGCATCGCGTCCCAGCGGCTCATAGGGGGCACAGCGGGACGATCACCCTCGGCAGGTTTGCCGCGCCGCGCCTCAATGGCGTACTCCACCAGCAAGATCGAGTTTTTGGTGGCGATGCCCATGAGCATGATCAGGCCAATCAGCGAAGGCATGGAGAAGCTCTTTTGCGCGATGAGCAAACCCACAAACGCACCGCCCAATGACAGCGGCAGCGCCGCCAAGATGGTGATGGGGTGCAAGAAGCCTTTGAACAACAACACCAGCACGATGTAGATGCACAGCACGCCGATCAGCATGGCCAGGCCAAAGCTGGCAAAGAGTTCGCCCATCACTTCGGCGTCGCCCACTTCCACCACCTTCACACCGGGCGGCAGGCTTTGCAGCGCGGGCAGTTTTTGCACTGCCGCTGTCACGTCGCCCAATGGCATGCCCGACAGCTCAATCTCGAAGTTGATGTTGCGCTGGCGGTCATAACGGTCAATCACCGCCGGGCCACCCGCCACCTCGATGCTGGCCACCTGGCCGAGCATGACGGGGCCACGGCTGCCGGGCACCATCAGGCGCTCGAGCGTGGCCAGGTCGTGCCGG
>JBIKHW010000099.1:0-9731 GCA_044361935.1 Limnohabitans sp.
ACGCAATACTCACAATGGCCACAGAACACCGACAAGCAGGTGACCACATGGTCACCAGGCTTGACGTGTGTGACGTCTTCACCCACCGCTTCGACGACACCAGCGGCTTCATGGCCGAGTACGGCGGGCACGGGGGTCGGGTATTTGCCCTCGATGAAATGCAAGTCGCTGTGGCACAGGCCGCTGACACGGGTGCGCACCAACACCTCGTTGCGTTTGGGTTTTTCGATCTCGATGCTCTCGATGGTCATGGGCTGACCTGGGCCATGAAAAACGGCGGCTTTCAATTTATTTGCTCCTTTGGGTTCTGGCTTTTTTTGCTGGGGGTGGGGTGCGCAACTGCACCATTTTTGGCTGAGACGGGGCAGGTGCTGGCAGCTTGACCTTTAAGCAATGCATGACCACTTCAAACAGCCAATGGTTGAGGGCGGGGTCGGATAAGGGTAAGTTGTTGACTGGATGAATAATGCTATTGACCAAGTGTCCACTGATGATTTGCAAACCGACGAGCACTTGATTGCGGGCTTGTTCTGAGTTCGGCGTTCTTAATTTGCCGATGATCAAATTAATGTAGTGGGCATGCAGTTTCAAGCCGTTGTCCCGCACGGGTTGCCAGTCAGCACTGTCGTTGATGCTGTATTGCACAGCGGCGCGGATGATGCTTTCGTATTGCCGGTTGGTCTCCACATAGTGGTCAACACAGTGGCGCACCGTTTGAGCCAGGGTGAGTTCTTTGATGCTTTTTGGGGTGAGACTGGAGCGAAGATCTGCTTGTAATTTTTTGCTGATGCTTTCAAAGAGGAATTCGAAAAAAGCCTCTTTGTTGCGAAACCTCAAGTAGAAGGAACCCACAGAGCATCCAGCTCGGGCAGAAATTTGCGCAATGGAAATGTCATCAAAAAGTCCGTCGCGTAACAAGTCAAGACCTGCCTGCAGCAATTTTTCATGAGTTTGCTCGGACCTTTGCTGTTTGGCAGGAAAGGCCTTGACCACTGCATCAGTTGCTGTTTTTCCATTTTTGGAAGACTGGAGTCTAGACGGGCCAACGGCAGTCAATGGAAGTGTAGACAAGTGATTCTTTCAACAGCAAAATAAAGAACATGAATTCGGGTTCACAATAATTGTGATGGCCAATTCTTGTCAAGTGCTAGCTTTGAAAACTAGGGGAAAACCATGTGGGATATCCAAGTCGGCTCGCTCATCATGTGTTTCCAAAGCGTTTGAAAGCGACTTTTCTTTCATCAACTTTCTAAAGGGGTCTTCATGCTAAAACTTCTAACGTTGACGGTATTTTTTGGTTTTTTTTCAAATTTGGTCTTGGCGCAAAACTCGCCGAATTGGCCGAACAAACCAGTCAGGGTGATCGTTGCGGGCACTGGAGGAAGCGCAACCGACATGGTGGCGCGAATGTTTACAGAGCCTCTTTCTAAAACCTTTGGACAAGCCTTCATCATTGACAACCGAGCGGGTGCAAACGGCATGATTGCGACCGAGGCTGCAGCTAAGGCTGCGCCCGATCAACATACTTTGCTGGTGACCTATGCTGCCGCGCATGTGGTCAACCCAGTCTTGTTGCCCAAAGTTCCGTACGACGTGCGCAAGGACTTCACGCCTGTTGCTCAAATTGGATCTGGCGGTAATTTATTGGTCGTACCCGCTTCAATGCCGGTCAAAGACTTGTCAGAATTCATTGCGTATGTGAAAGGCAAACCTTCAGGCAGTCTCTCCTACGGCTCTTGGGGAAATGGCTCTGGCGGTCATCTGTCCATGGAGGCGTTACTTCAAAAGACGGGTTTGAAAATGACCCACGTGCCCTACAAAGCCGTCACGGCCAGTCTCACTGACTTGGGGGGTGGCCTGCTGCAAGCTGCTTTTGCGCCAATGGCCACAGTTTCCCCCATGATTCAAGCGGGTCGATTCAAGGCGATCGCGGTCAGCGGTCCGTATCGGGTACCGCAATTGCCCGATGTCCGCACCATGACGGAGCAAGGTGTTCCGTTCGATCTGGAGGCCTATTTCGCTTTTATTGCACCCAGCAGCATGTCTAAAGATGTGGTTTCCCGTTTGAATCTGGAAATCAACCGATTGCTGTTTGCCCCTGAGATGCAGGAGAAAATTAAATCTTTGGGTTTTTCTGCCATACCGCGTCGCACACCGGAAGAGTTTGCATCCCGAATCGAGAAGGATCTGCAGGAATGGGGTGCGATTGTGAAGTCGAGCAACATCACGGTCGACTAAAAGTCGGGGAGTTTCAAGGCAATGGGCGTTACCAATATTTTGATGATGAAGAAGGCCTGGGCCGAGTGGGCACCTGGCGTATGGACCTTGGGTGGCCAGGGTAATTCTTTGGCAGTCAGCACGGGGGAGGGCATCGTACTGGTCGATGCTGGGCCGGGCGGTGAAATCACGGCGCGCATGATCGCCTGTCTTCGCGAACGTACTGATTTGCCCCTTTCGCACATTGTCTACAGCCACGGGCACATGGGTTACAACAACGGCGTCCGTGATTGGCTCATCGATGCGTCCGAGCGTGGACACCCTGCACCTTTGGTGGTGGCGCATGCACGCCTGGCTGCGCGGTACCGTCGTTATCGCGAACTTGGTGGTCTGGGGGCTTATACCAACACGCGCCAGTTTCGCGCACCGTTTCCGGTTAACCCTCCGGCACACTGGTACCGTTTGCCCGACATCACATACCAAGATGAACTGCTCATTGGTGGTTCTTTGCGACAGGTTTTCCTGATGCATGCGCCATCTGAGACCGATGACGCCACAGCATTGTGGTTACCCGATTGCCAGCTGTTGTATGGCAGCTGCGCCATGATCAAGGCGATGCCGAATGTGGGAACGCCATATCGAATTTATCGTGACCCGATGCTCTGGGCAGATACGCTTGAGCGCATGCTGAGTCTGAAGCCGAAGATTCTTGTTCCTGAGTTTGGTAAACCACTGAATGATCCTGCGGAGGTGCGCGAGGCACTCACAATCCCGATTCTTGCGCTGCGTTGGTTGCGTGAGCAGGTGGTCATCAGGATGAATCAAGGCATGCAAGAGTGGGACATCTTGCACGACCTCGAGCTTCCCGAGGAGATTTTTGGTCATCGTTTTCTCAAACCGGGCTATGGCTGTGTCGAGTACATCATCCGTGACATTTGGCGAAGTGAAAATGGCTGGTGGAACCGCAACCCCACCATGCTGCATCCCTGTGCGCCTCAAGATGCGGCGGATGCGCGCTACTTTGCTCTCCCTGATCCTGAGCGTGTTCTTGCACAAGCCCAAGCTCTGGTGCAAGCGGATGAATGGCAGAGAGCCTTGCATGTTCTGGACTTATTGGCTCTGGCCTCTCCAAATCTTCCGTGGGTGGTCGAAGCACGAGAACTGAAAGCGCAGTGCTGCGACCAACGTGTCGCTCAAGTGAGTACTGTTGTGTCGCAGCATCTCTACAAGAGCTCAGCCGAAGAATTGCTCGGCCAGGAGGTGGGCTCTGGCGTTGCGCCTGCAGATCGCTTTGAATGGACCTGATACTTTTGAAATGACCAACACCATGACGACAAAGACCGCTGATTCCCCCTCGAATTCTCAGCAACAAGCTGTGATGACTTCCCGCAAACCTGGCATGGTATTGATCAATCGCGCCACGTACCGTGACATCGTGCCTGGCGTTCACTTGTTACCCGGACAGGGTAATTCTGTGGCTTTGGAGACCGCAAAAGGCGTAGTACTGTTCGATGCAGGCCCTGGCGGAGGCTTGACCGCCAACATGATCGCGACTTTGCAAACCATAACCCCCAAGCCTGTGAGTCATATCGTTTACAGCCACGGTCACCTTGGCTACAACTACGGTGTGGGTGATTGGTGCAGGTCCATGGCAGAGCGTGGTTTTGCGCGGCCTGTGCTGGTGGCGCACCGACGTGTTCGTGCACGTTACGCCCGCTACCAGGAAACCGAGGGGTTACAGCAGTTGCTCAACAGCTTGCAATTTCGCACCAATGTACCCAAGCCCAAGCCAGAGTGGCTGGTCATGCCTGATATCGGATTTGAAGACAGGTTGGTGATCGATGGAGGAGACCGCACCATCGAGTTGCTGGCAGCTCCGTCTGAGACCGATGATGTGGTGGCCGCTTGGCTGCCCTCCGAGCGATTTTTGTACGGCAGCGCTGCTGTAATCCGCAGCCTGCCCAATGTGGGTACGCCGCTGCGTACACTCAGGGACCCGATTCGCTGGGCTTCTACGCTCGACCGACTTCATGCCTTGCGGCCGAAGGTGCTGCTGGCCGAGTTTGGGGGGCCCTTGTTTGACCCGCAAGACGTTGAAGATGCGTTGGTACTGCCCGCTGCTGGCCTGCGCTGGCTGCGTCAAGAAACAGTGCGCTTCATGAACGAGGGCTTGGGTGTAGAGGACATCGTGGCCCGTATCCGACCGCCATCGGCCTTGTTTGATCATCCCTTCATGCGCCCCGTTTATGGCTGTGTGGACTACATTGTTCGCGACATCTGGCGCAGCGAAAACGGTTGGTGGGACCGCAACCCCACCACGCTGCATCCCGCGCCGCGCTGGCAAGTAGAAGCTGATTTTCAGAGCTTATTGGGCTCTGCTGCCGACGTACAGCATGTAGTGGCGCGTGCCCACGCGCTCGCTGAGGCGGGGCAAATCCAACATGCGCTTCACGTGATTGACCTGGTTGCGCAGTTGCCTGAAGACACGCCAATGCATTCTCAGATCAGGGATTTCAAAGCCGATTTGCTTGATCGACGTGCTCTGCAGGTCAGCAGCGTGGTGTCGCGCAACCTCTATCGAAGCATGGCCGAGCAATTGCGTGGTCTGCCTCATGGCAGCACCCGGGACCATGACCCGACGCATGGCATGACCATGGCTTGAATTTCTGCAAGAACAGATTCAATTCCCAAACTGTTCGACAATTTTTTGATTGCCTTTATGCCCTGTGACATACCTGCTGCCAAGACTGATGAAAATTTGGCGAAAGAAGACCCTCAGCCGGCCTCCGTGCACACCCGTGCCTGCCAAGCCGCCCAGCGCCTGCATTTGCCCTTGCACGATGACCGTGCTTTTGAGGATGCGCGCCGAGGATTGGTAGCACCCTTGCCACCGGAAGGTGTGTTGCGTCCCAACGGTCGACCGGTCTGGAACCTGCAGGCCTATGGTTTCCTGGCCAATGAACAGGCGCCCGACAGCGTGCACCCCGGTCTGTGGCGGCATGCCCGCCTCAATATGGTCACGGGCTTGTTCAAGGTCTGTGACCGTGTTTACCAGGTACGTGGCATGGACTTGGCCAACATGACCATTCTGGAGGGTGACACTGGACTGATCATCATCGATCCGCTCACGTCGACCCAGGTGGCCGCTGCGGCGTTGGCGCTGTACCACCAGCACCGGCCACAACGGCCAGTGGTGGCGGTGGTTTACACGCACAGCCATGTGGACCATTTTGGTGGCGTGCGTGGCGTCATCGACGAGGCCGATGTCTTGGCCGGTCGTGTGCAAGTGATTGCCCCTGTGGGCTTCATGGAGGACGCCATCAGCGAAACCGTGATGGCTGGCAATGCCATGACACGGCGTGCCTTGTTCCAGTACGGTGCATTGCTACCACGTGGCGAGCGCGGTCAGGTGGATGCTGGTCTGGGCAAGGCGGTGTCAGCCGGAACCGTCACACTGATTGCGCCCAATCGGCTGATTACCCAAGCGGTGGAGACCTTCGAGGTCGATGGCATCGACTGTGTGTTCGAGTTGACACCGGGGGCAGAAGCCCCAGCCGAGATGATCATCCACCACCCGGGCCTGCGTGTGCTCAACATGGCCGAGATCACCAGCCACAACTTTCACAACCTGCTGCCCCTGCGCGGTGCCCAGGTGCGCGATGCCCGTGCTTGGGCAGGCTATCTGGCCGGTGCTCGCCAGCGTTATGCCGCCCACAGCGATGTGTTGATAGCTCAGCACCACTGGCCGGTTTGGGGCAGTCAGTCCATGGGCGAGTACCTGTTGCGCCAGCACGATCTTTACAAGTTCGTTCACGACCAGACATTGCGGTTGATGAACCATGGGCACACAGGTGGCGACATTGCCGAAGCCATTCGCTTGCCCGAGGAACTCCAACAGGATTGGTCGACCCACAGCTTTTATGGTCACCTCAAACACAACGTGAAGGCCGTGTACCAGCGCTATCTGGGTGCCTACGAAGGCCATCCGGCATTTCTGGACCCGTTGCCGCGTGAAGCACAGGCGCGCAAGACCATCGAGTACATGGGCGGCGTGGACGCCGTTTTGAGCAAGGCACGTGCCGATCTGGATGCGGGTGAATACCGCTGGGTGGCCGATATCTGTGCCCGGATGGTGTGGGTGGATCCGTCTTGTGCCGAAGCGCGGCGATTGTGCGCCCAAGCCATGGAACAACTGGCTTATCAGACCGAGTCATCCACCTGGCGCAATGCTTACCTGCAAGGCGCCCGAGAGCTGCGCCAAGGGCCACCTCGCATGGCCTCGGGCATGGCGGCCAGCCGCGACATGATCCGTGCGCTGCCCCTGTCGCATTATTTTGATTATTTGGCCATGCGCCTGAACGGACCTCGCGCAGCGCAGCATCGCCTGGTGATGCACTGGCTTTTCAGCGAACCGGACGCCAGTTATGTGTTGATACTGTCCAATGGTGTATTGCGCCATGCTTGCGAAGAACCTGTTGGCAAAGTGGATGTCCAATTGCGCCTGAGTCGGGCCACACTCGATGACATTTCGCTGGAGCAGCTGAGTTTTGCCGAGGCGCTGGACAGTGGACGCATACAGCTGCAAGGACCGCGAGAAATTTTTGAAGAATTCCTGACGCTGCTTGACACCTTTGACCGAGGCTTTGCCGTGCTGGAGTCTTTGCCGCCAATCAGCGGTTTTTCAGGCGTCTGAAGAGGCCGATTGGGTTCGTCAGGCCCAGAGGATCTGACTGGGTTGGGCGTACCAGCTGTCCAGACGTTGTTGGACACTGGCCTCGATGGCGTTGCGCTTGATTTTCAGCGTGGCCGTGAGGCAACCATTGTCAATGGTCCATGGCTCGTTCATCACCACCAACAACCGAAGCTGCTCGTGATCATTCAGTGTTGCATTGATGTCCTCCAGCAGCCGCGCCAACTCGAGTTCGATCTGTTCGCGCCTTGCAGGGTCATGGCGCTGTGCCTGGTGCTGTTCAGACAGCTGAATCAGGGCGCAGACAGCGCTCTGCCCAGCGCCGCACACCATGCTGAGTTCGACCATCGGGTGGTTGTTCAATCTGCTCTCGATCGGTGCAGGTGCCACATATTTGCCTTTGGTCGTCTTGAACAGCTCCTTGATCCGTCCAGTGAGTTTGAGCATGCCGTTAGGCTCAAAATGTCCGCAATCGCCAGTACGGAAAAAGCCGTCATCGGTGAAGGCTTCAGCCGTCAGGTCCGGCCGCTTGTAGTACCCCACCATGCAGCCAGGGGACTTGACCAAAATTTCACCTTCGGGCGATAACCGCGATTGCACACCCGCAAGAGCGCGCCCGACATAGCCCGGTTGGTTGTACTGCGGCAGCGAGCCATGTGAATACGCAAAGTCTTCGGTCATCGCGTAGCCCTCCATCAAGTCCAGGCCCAGCTTGCGATACCAGGCAATCAGCTCTGCAGAGATGGGCGCCGAGCCGCTGCCTGCCGATACCACCGCGTCTAAACCGAGCGAAGCCAGCACCTGCTTGGCAAGCACCGGGCCTTTGACAGGGTCGGCCAGCGCTGCGTCGAGCTGCTCTGCCGCCATTTTGGCGAAGACACCGTGCTGGAACTTGAGCCAAAGCCGGGGCACTGAAATGAAGGAGTTGGGCCGTGCGCGCTTGAGGTCGTCCACAAACGTGGCCAGCGATTCGGAAAAGAACACGTGCACATTGCCTGCCACCAGAGACCAGCAGGCGATCTTTGAGCGCTCGAACACGTGTGAGAGCGGCAAATACGACAAGACGCGGTGCTCAGACGGGTGGCCTGTGCGCTCGTTGATCAAGGTCATCGTGCGTTCGGAGGCATCGCTGATACCGCCAAAGCTGTGCATGACCCCCTTCGGTTCGCCGGTTGATCCGGATGTGTAAGCCAGAAGCGCCAGATCCTGCGAATCGCGCGTGATGCGTCCGCTCAGCGGTTCGGTGCTGGCCACGATGTCTTCCCAGCGGGGAAGATCAGGCTGATGTGCCAGGGCGTCTGACAGGGGTAATGCGATGCAGGTAAGACCATCTGGAACACCGCTTCTTTGACGCGCCCAGTTGTCGAGTTTGCCCACAAAAAGCAGACGCGTCTCGCTGTGCTCCAGGACAAAGCGAATGTTGTCAGCCGATTCGGTCGGGAACAAAGCCACTGTGGTGCCACCGGCCATCCAGATGGCCAGTTCCGCCATGATGAAATGGGCGCAGTTCTTTGTGATCAGACCGATTCTGGCGCCCTTCTCGAAGCCTTGCGACTGCAGGTGCCGTGCCATGCGCCGGGCCTCATCGAGTGTTTCGCGCCAGGTGTAATCACGCACTTGGCCTTGACCCAAGGGCTGGGTCAGATAGACCAGGTCAGCGCGATGAACTTCGTGGTCCTGAACATGGTCAAGAATCAGACGGTAAGCGGCCGTTGCAGGATGAAGGTGGGTGATCATAAGTGACGCCTTGGTTCAGGATGTCAGTTTCATGGCGCAGGCATTGCGGTCAGGCCCGATCCTCAGGCGTTGTCGTCGACCCGCTCGATGAGCGGGTAGTTGTAATGGCCATTCTGGTGAACTTCGCGGGGCAGATACAGGCGCAGGGCGACGTAAAAAGTATCAGCTGGTGCGGGTAACCAGTTGCTGGTCTGTGGGGGCGGCGTGTGGCCCAGCCAGATCGTCAGACCGTCATCGGGGTCGGTGCACAAGCCGGCCGTGCGGTCGCCAATGGCGTGGCGTTGCAGCGGGTTGTCTACGAACAGGTAATCGCTTTTTCGGTAAAGGCTCAGCGACCAGAAAGCATCGACCTGTGGCAAGCCCCCCGGTGCGAACCGCAGGCGGTAACGGTGACGCCCGTCCAGTGGGCGGCCCTCACTGTCGCGGTGCGCCATCTGGTAGATGACTTCCTGTGTACCCAGCAGACCAATGTAGCAACGGGCCACGCGGGCTCGGGTAAACCAATCGCGACCAAAGTGGTCAGTGACTTCGACTGAGGCATTCCAGCCGCCGTCCAAATCGGAAGATGCGGGTGCATCCAGTTCGGACAAGATCTCGGTCAAGGTTTGTTGCAACAAGGGCAAGTCGGCCTGTGATGTTTCCAAACCCGCGCCGATGCCCAAGAGTGCGAAGCGAGCCAGGTCGGCCGTTTCATCAGCGGGTGGTGGGTTGACGGCCAGTTGTCGATTGACCACTTGGACGAAGGTGGCTGCATCGCCCAGCTTGTCTTGCCCGTGGAGGCTACATGTGACGATACGGGCCGCTGGCTCACCTTGCAGAGTGGTCAAGCGAAAGGCGTCCTGAAGTGCGTGAACGGGGGCCAACTCCTCATGTGGCAGAGCCAGGATGCGCCCAATCAACCACACGGTTGGGGTGGCGCACTCAATGGCCAACGTACCCGCCGGTGGGGTGCCTTGCCAACCGGGTCCGTGTAGAAAAAACGTGTGGGCCGCATTGCCATTCAAGCGGGTGCCCAGGTGCGCAAAAGGGTTGGTGTAGAAGTCCAACAGGCCCAGCACGTAGTAGCGCTCGCCAGTGTCCGGGGTGT
>JBIKHW010000100.1:0-9727 GCA_044361935.1 Limnohabitans sp.
GCTTCGTGTCGGCTCTCATCGAGCGGTTTGTCGGCCCCCACATCCACCGTGCGGATGGTCACAGGCAAACCGTTCATACCATCCACGGCTCGGCGGTAAGCCTGGTACTGCTCTTCTTCGTCTGGCAAATGGCCTTGGCGGCCCATGAACAAAAACTCGCTGCGAAACAAGCCCACGCCCACAGCACCCGCTGCGATGGCGGCATGTGTGTCTTCGGGCATTTCAATGTTGGCCAACAGTTCGATCTTTTGCCCATCCAGGGTGACCGATGGTGTGTGCCGCAAACGGGCCAGCCGCTCGCGCTCGAGATCGCCCTGGCGCTGCTTGAAGCCGTAATCGGCCAGAATGATGGGCGAAGGATCCACGATGATCACGCCCGCATCGCCGTCAATGATGACCCAATCGTCTTGCTTGACCAGCTGGCTGGCGGTGCGCGCGCCCACCACTGCAGGAATGTCCAGACTGCGGGCCACGATGGCAGTGTGTGAAGTTTTGCCGCCGACATCGGTGACAAACCCAGTGAACACACTTTGCTTGAACTGAAGCATGTCAGCAGGCGAGAGGTCATACGCTACCAACACCAGCGGCACATCGGTATCGCCCAGCTGGAGCTCTTGCTGAGGCCGCTGAGGACGCTTGACCTGCGACACCACGCCACCCGTCCCTTTGAGGCAATGCAGCACCCGCTCACCCACTTGCTCCATGTCGGCTTTGCGTTCGCGCAGATAAGGGTCTTCCATCTCCTCGAACTGGCGCACGATGATGTCAAGCTGGCTGGTCAGCGCCCATTCGGCGTTGTACAGGCGCGTCTTGATCCAGTGGACCACGCCTGAGGTCAGCTCTTCGTCTTGCAGCAGCATCAAGTGCACATCCAGCAAGGCGGCCAGCTCGTGCGGCGCGTCCTTAGGCATGTCTTTTTGCAGGCGTTGCAACTCATCGACCACTGCATCGCGGGCCACGCGCAAACGTTGAATCTCGCTGTTGACTTGCTCGGGCTTCACAAAGTAGTGCGCCACATCGACACGGCTGGAGGCCACCAAAACGGCTCGCCCAATGGCAATGCCACGCGCCACCGCCAAGCCATGGATGCTGAAGGTCATGTTTTATTCACCTTCGCCGAATTTGTCATTGATCAGCGCCAGCAGGGCCACCAGTGCCTCTTCATCGCGTTCGCCTTGGGTATCCAGCACCACCTCACTGCCCAGACCTGCGGCCAGCATCATGACGCCCATGATGCTTTTGGCATTGATGCGACGCTCGCCCTTGCTCATCCAGACATCGCATGGAAAGCTGCCGGCCAATTTGGTCAGCTTGGCAGAGGCGCGGGCGTGCAAGCCCAATTTATTGCTGATGGTCACGGTGGCTTGAGGCATGTCTCTGTCCGGTTTGGTTTTGGGGAGCGGTGCTGCCCACAGGCATCACGCCTTGGGTGCCGCCTGCGTGGGCACGCGCAGACAGGGCTTCCAGGCTTTCATGGCGATAACAAACGCTGCGCAGCAGCATGGGCAAATTGACCCCGGCCACCAGACGCGTGTGAAGCCCGTCGCCCAGTTGCTGGGCCACATTGCAGGGCGTGGCACCAAACACGTCACTGAGCAGCAACACCTCGGTCGTGCCCAGGGCGGTCATGGCTTCGTGCGCCCGGGCCAGGCTGTCCTCGGGCGCATCATGGGGCAACACGTCAAGTGCCAAAACGCCCGTCGCGCAGTCAGGAAACACATGCAGGGCGCACTCGCGCAAGGCGGTGGCCAGCGGGGCGTGGGCGATGATGAGGATGCCGATCATGATGGGGTCCGATTATCGATGCTGCGCTGGTTTTTTGAGCACGAAAAAGGCCCACGAGGCGAACGAACTCAAACCGAAACAGGCCAATGCGACTTGGTAAGCCTGCGTATTGGCCAGTCCCAGGCCTCGCCCGGCATCGACCAACAAACCAATGCCCCACTGCACCACAAAAATCCCCGCAAAAATCACCAGGTTGTAGGCCGAAAGGGCGCGACCGGCGAGATGCGAGGGGAATGCCATGCCCACGGCCGGTTGGGCCAGTGCCACAAAAGTGCTGGTCACACACAGCAAGGCCATGCCCACGGCAGCACCAGCGCCCACGCTGGGTCCCATCCAAACCAGTGCACCGATGACCCCAAAACTCAAGGGCAAGCCCCAGGCAATCAGCCGCTCGACCGGAATGCCCCGACGCGCCAGACCCGGCGTGATCATGCCCCATGCCCAAAATGTGATCAGCATGGCCAGGTTGATGAGGAACAAGCCGGATGCGGCCTCGGCCGCTGTCCAGCCCGCCACTTGGGTCATCCAAGGGCCTGCCCACAAGGTCTGGATGGCGACCATACCGCCGTAGCTGAAAAAGCCGATCGGTGTCATGCGCCAAAAATAGGCGCTGCGCCAGATTTCGCGGTAACTGCCATCGTCGTCGTGCGGCGTCTGTGGGCTGTCGGCCGTGGGTGTGGCTTTTTGCCATACAGGAACCAACAAGGTGATCAAAAGCATGGCGATGGCGATCATCACGCCCAACATCACAAACAGGGCACGCCAGCCCCAGATGGGCATGAGCCACTGCACCGGCAAGGTAGCCGCCAGCATGCCCAAAGAGCCGGTCATCAGCATCCATGAGTTGGTGCGCAGCTGGGTGCTGGCGTCAAACCATCGGCGGTACCCGGTGAGCGGCGCCATCAGGCAGGCGCTCACGCCCATGCCGCACAGCACCCGCGCGGCCAGCAAACCATGAAAACTGTCGGCCCATGAAAAGGCCAGGCAACCGAGCACTGCAAAAGTTAAAAAAGCGAGAATGACTTTTTTAGGCCCGTGTTGGTCCAGCCAGCGCCCCAAGGGCAGCTGTGTGAGCGAAAAGCCCAAGAAATAACCACCCGCCAACAAGCCCAAGTCTTGCGCACTCAGACTGAATTCGGAGGTCAAAGTGGGCGACAAGGTGGCGGTGATGGCCCGCACCAAAGCCGAGAAAAAGTAGGCCAGCGCAAAAGCCAAAAACACCACCACGGCCATGCGGCGCGGCAAGTGGTCCGGGTTGGCCATCGTTGGGTCACTCAACGGTGTAGCGCTCATGGCTTGATCCCATCAAACAAGGTGTTGGCCAAATCTGCCGCAATTTTGCGGTCGTAAACCACGGCATGGACCAGCCGCACGCGCTCGCCTTCGGCCACTGCCCCCCACACGGCGTCCATGTCCACCGGCTCGCCATTGGCCCGCTGGCCCGGGGCTTGCACCCGCACCGACGTGGTCAAGGGCAACTGGCCGGGGCGCTGCCAAGCCTGCTGCTGCCCGGCCGCCAAGGGCTGGGTCACGCGGACATTGTCCAAGGTGGCTTTTTGCCAGGCGGCCATCACCGCACTGGCATCGGCCCCGGCAGGCAAGGCGGCCGTCATCACCGCCACCATGGCCTCGCCGCTTTCGCAGCCCACGACCTGCAGGTCGACAGGCACGCCTCCCATAGGGACGCTGCGGGTGGTGCGGTCGGGTTTGCAGGGCAATTGGGCTTTGAGTGCGCTGCCCTCAAAGGCCACATCCCGCCAGTTCTGGGCAGGGCTGCAGGCGCTCAAAGTCAGTGCCCCAACGAGGCTGGCCACCAAGGCCGAAGAATGGATTCGCATGGGGTGATTATCCTGATCAGCGGCCGCATTGGGTTTTGGCGACAATGTGTCCTATGAATTCACTCGACGGCATCCGCGTTCTCGACCTCTCCCGCGTTCTCGCGGGCCCCTGGTGTACCCAGACCTTGGCCGATCTGGGGGCCGATGTCATCAAGATCGAGCGCCCTGGCACGGGCGATGACACCCGCACTTGGGGGCCCCCTTTTTTGAAAGATGCCCAAGGTCAGGACACCGCGGAGGCCGCCTACTATTTGGGCGCCAACCGCAACAAGCGATCGGTGACCTGTGACATCGCCCAGCCCGAAGGCCAAGCGCTGATCCGCGAACTGGTTCGGCACTGCGATGTGTTTGTGGAGAACTTCAAGGTCGGCGACATGGCCCGCTACGGCCTGGATTACGCCAGCCTGAGCGCCCTGAACCCCAAGCTGGTCTATTGCAGCGTGACCGGCTTTGGCCAGACCGGACCTTACCGCGAGCGGGCGGGTTACGACTATGCGGTGCAAGGCATCGGCGGCTTGATGAGTGTGACCGGCGAACGCGACGACCTAGGCGGCGGTCCGCAAAAAGTGGGTGTGGCCGTGGCCGATCTGTTCACCGGCATGTACGCCACCGTGGCAATTTTGGCAGCCCTGCGCCACGCCGATCGCACGGGCGAAGGCCAGATGGTCGACATGGCCTTGCTCGACACGCAGGTCGCCATGCTCGCCAATTTGGGCTCAAATTACCTGGTCAGCGGCAAAACGCCGGGCCGCGCAGGCAACGCGCACCAGAACATCGTGCCCTACCAAGTGTTTGAGGTCATGGCCCCAACGGGCGCCGGACCGGGCACACGCGACCACTTGATCTTGGCGGTGGGCAACGACGGGCAGTTTGTGAAGTTTTGCGCCGTGGCTGGCTGCCCCGAGTTGGCGCAGGACCCGCGTTTTGCCCAAAACACCCAACGCGTCCGCCATCGCGACACCCTGGTGCCTCTGCTGGAAGGCATCCTGAAAACCCGCACCAAGGCCGACTGGCTGACGGCCCTCGAAGCCGCCAAGGTGCCCTGCGGAGCCATCAACACCCTGAGCGAGGTCTTTGTGGACCCGCAAATCCAGGCCCGTGGCATGGTGCAGGATTGGCAACACCCGGTCAAACCCGACCTGAAACTGGTGGCCAGCCCGATCAAGATGAGCCGCACCCCCGTGCGCCAGGACTTGCCGCCGCCCATGCTGGGCCAACACACGGCCGAAGTCTTGGCCGAAGTGCTGGGCTGGAACACTGAACAACTCGGCCCCCTGCGCGGTAAAGGGGTGATTTGATGGCCAACTTTTTGCTGGTACACGGTGCTTGGCACGGGGCCTGGTGTTGGCAACGCGTGGTGCCTGGCCTCACCGGTGCGGGGCACCGCGTCCATGCTGTCACCTTGACCGGGGTGGGTGAGCGCGCTCACTTGCTCAACTCTGGCATTGATCTGGAAACTCACATCACCGACGTGATGGCAGCCATGGATGCCGAAGAATTGGACGATGTGGTGCTGGTGGTGCACTCGTATGCCGGTATGCTTGGGACGGCCGTGGCCGACCGCAGGCCCGAACGCCTGCGCCACCTGGTTTATTTGGACGCGGTGCTGCCCAAACCCGGCGAAAGCTGGAGCAGCACCCACGCCAGCGCCACCCGCCTAGCCCGCATCGCTGCGGCGCAAGCCGATCCCTTGCATGCCTTTCCGGCCCCAGACCCCTCGGTTTTTGGCCTGAGCGACGCCGACCACGCCTGGGTGCAAAGACGTCAAACTCCGCATCCTGGCGGCCCTTACTCGCAAGTGCTCGACTTTGATCCCCACCGTGTGGCCAGCGTGCCACGCACCTTCATCAACTGCACCACGCCACCTTTGGGCACCATCGATGTCAGCCGCCTGCGCATGGTGGACCCCAAATTCTGGGATGGCGCTTGGTTGCCCGGCTCACAAGTGCTGGAGATGCACACCGGACATGACCCTATGGTCAGTGACCCACAAGGTTTGGTCAAACACCTGTTGTCCTTGCTCTAAATCCCTTTTCCACTTGGATTGGGGATTGCGCCTTCAGCGCAAAGTACCAAACACCTTGGTCAACAAGGCACTCCCCACTTGAGCGGGGTTTTGACGGATCTTCTTTTCCTCTTCGCCGATCATGTAATAGAGCCCATCCAGGGTTTTGCCCGTCACGTGGTTTTCCAACAGCGCTTTGTCCCTGGACACTCCACCCATGCTGGACAACTTGCCCGCCACCGCATTGAACTGCTCCACCACGCCCAATTGCCCCAGCACCTGTTTGACCTGGGGCATGAATTCCGCAGTCAAGGGCGCCCGCGTCTTGTCCACAAAAAATTGGGTGACCGCTGTATCACCCCCCTTCAAGATGCCCTTGGCGTCTTGCACCGACATGGTCTGTATCGATTGCATCAAGGCCTTTTGAGCCAAGGGCACGGCTTGTTCGGCGGCACGGTTCATTTGCAAGGTCAAGGCATCGAGTTGCTTTCCCATTCCCAGCGTTTTGAGCATTTTTGCGCCTTTGTTCAAGGCATCTGGCAAGCCAATGCGCACTTTGTCATTGCCCATGAAACCATCTTGAACCCCGAGCAAACCAATCGCTGCACTGGCCCCTTTTTCCAAAGCCAGCTTTAATCCTTGTGAGGCATCGCTCGAACTCAAGTCTGCCAAACTGAAGGCATGGGCGGGCACAATGGCCAAGATGCCCGAGGACATGGCGAACGCATTAAACTTTCTACGATGAAGAACCACCTGAATACTCCCTGGAAGCTGCAGCATGTCAGCCGTCGTGTGTTGAATGGGGCGTGCACGCTCGGCCTTTTGCTGGCCCTGTGGGGTTGTTCAGGTGAACGTGCGCCCGAATCTTCCTTTGTTTTGCTCGACGGCAGCACCGTCAGCACGCAACAATTGCAAGGAAAAGTATCTTTGGTCAATTTCTGGGCCACCAGCTGTACTTCTTGCGTCGCTGAAATGCCCGAGTTGATAGCCACTTACAACAAGTTCAAGGACCGGGGCTATGAAACGGTGGCCGTGGCCATGAGTTACGACCCACCCAGTTACGTGGTCAATTTTGCCCAGACACGTCAGTTGCCCTTCAAAGTGGCGATTGACAACACCGGGGGTGTGGCGCGTGCTTGGGGCGATGTGAAACTCACACCCACCACTTTCTTGTTGAACAAGCGTGGTGAAGTCGTCAAACGTTTTGTGGGCACGCCCGATTTTGTTGAACTTCACCAGCTGATCAACAAATTATTGGCCGAGTCCTGATCGCAACCTGGGTTTGTTCATCAACCGGGCCGCGCTGACCCGGTTGCTCTAAGACCGTTGGTCTTGGGCCTTTGCTGGCCTTAATCCCTGCGGAAATTGTCGTGGCAGGCCTTGCACGAGGCGGCGGCCGGACCAAAAGCGACCTTCAAGGCATCGATGTTGCCTGCTTTGGCGGCGGTGTTCAACTTCACGATTTCGGCTTGCATTTTGTCTGCTGCCTCTTTGTACTTGGCCGCTTCTTTCCAGATCTCTGGTTTGGCGCGGGTATCGCCTTTGTCAGTGCCTTCTCCAAATGCTGCCCATGGCAATTTGGACAGGGTGGCGACCACATCGGCGTTGTCGGCTGCCGCCTTGGCATCGTAAGGCGCACGGCCATTGGCCATGGCACCAAGTCGGCCAAAATGCGCAGCCATCACGGTGAAACTGGCCTTGCGGTATTTGATGGCATCTTCAGGTTTGGCGAATTGTGCTTGAGCTGGCAGGCCCATCGCCAGCAGCAAGAAGGCACTTGCGCAGTGCGTTGTGTATTTCATGTTTGACTCCAATGATCGATAAAAGGTTAAAAAAGATTTATCCTTGTTTCAGTTTCTCATAATTCCCTCTTTCCCGCATCCATGAAAGTGTCCATGGTCACAGTTCGCATTTGGGATTTGCCCACCCGTTTATTCCATTGGGCCCTGGCTTTATGTGTGATTGGTTTGATCATCACAGGCAATGTGGGTGGCAATGCCATGGTTTGGCATTTCCGCTTGGGCTATGCCGTCCTGACCTTGGTGCTTTTCAGGCTGGCCTGGGGTTTTGCGGGTGGCTATTGGTCCCGCTGGTCGAGTTTGCCTTTGCATCCGCGACATGCTTTTGCCTACCTGCAAACACGTTCCAACGATCATCCCCATGTCGGACACAACCCACTGGGCTCTTGGTCCATTCTGGCCATGTTGTTTTTTTTATTGTTTCAGGTCTCTACCGGTTTGATCAGTGACGATGAGATCGCCAATGCCGGTCCTCTGACGGCATTGGTTTCCGGCAGCTGGGTGTCTTGGGCTTCGGCTTGGCACAAAAATTGGGGCAAACTGATTATTCTTTTTCTGGTGCTCCTGCACCTTGTGGCCTTGCTTTGGCACCGCTTCAAGAAACATCCGCCCTTGTTGCCCGCCATGCTGCACGGAGATAAAAGCTTGCCTGAAGTTGTCCCAGCCTCTCGAGATCTGCTGCGCCATCGTCTTGTGGCTTTGCTGGTCTTGGGCCTTTGCGCTTTGATCGTTTTCGGACTGCTATCACTTGGGGGCTGATCACGCTATTACACTGTGCGTCTGCAAAGGAAGTGTCTCTTGAACCCACCATCTGAAACTCCTGTCATTGCGCTGCTCAGTCCTGCACAAGTGTCCGATTGGGAGGCCACACGCACCATTTTTACGGAGTACGCGTCTAGCCTGACGGTAGATTTGGCTTTTCAGGATTTTGCTCAGGAGCTCGCTGACTTGCCCGGGGAGTACGCTGAACCCCGTGGTGCAGTGCTTTTGGCTTTTGTAGATGGCCTTGTAGCCGGTTGCTGTGCCTTGCGTCCATTGGATGCCAGTGACTACGCCAATGCTGCTGAGATGAAGCGCCTGTATGTGCGCCCAGCCTACAGAGGTCTGGGGTTGGGCCGTTTGCTCACAGAAGGCATTCTGGATGCGGCACGCGCTGCGGCCTATCACTGTGTTTTGCTCGACACCTTGGACGATATGGAGGCGGCTCGCGCCTTGTACGAAGATTTGGGCTTTGTCGAGATTCCGCCCTACTATCACAACCCGCATGCTGGGGCTCACTATCTCAAAGTGGACATCGTCTAATTGGCCTTCTGTTTCACATCACCTTGAACCAGCACGCATCAAAAAAGGGGCCCAAGGCCCCTTTTTTTCAGCTCGACAAGGCTCAACCCTTGGCTTGGGCCAACAGCGTGCCCGCATCGCTGACTTCAAATTTGCCAGGACCTTCCACATTCAAGGTGGCGACTTTGCCGTCTTTGACGAGCATGGAATAACGGTTGCTGCGCACACCCATGCCACGTGTGGTCAAGTCCAAGGTCAAGCCCGTGGCTTTGCTGAAGTCGCCGCTGCCGTCGCCCAGCATGCGCACTTTGGCGCCGGTTTTCTGGTCACGTGCCCATGCGCCCATCACAAAAGCGTCGTTCACGCTCACACACCAGATTTCGTCCACGCCTGCAGCTTTGAGGGCATCGTGGTTTTCCACATAACCTGGGACGTGTTTGGCCGAACAGGTGGGCGTGAATGCGCCTGGCAAGGCAAACAGGGCGATGGTCTTTCCAGCTGTGGCTTTGGCCACGTCGACCGGATTGGGGCCAATGCTGCAACCGTTGCCTTCTACTTCAACGTATTCCATCAGCGTGGCTGCGGGCAATGAATCTCCGACTTTGATCATGTGGTGCTCCTTATTTTGATTTGGCAATAGTGCCGGGGTAAAAAAAAACGACCCACCATTGTGGGTCGTTTTCAAAAAGTTTGCAGCAGTTGGCCTGAAGGGCTTAAACGGCAGCAGCTTTCTGAACCAGGCGCGTAGCGACCCAGTTTTTGGTCTTCGAAATCGGACGGCTTTCCGTGATTTCGATGGTGTCACCCAGGTGGTATTCACCTGTTTCGTCGTGCGCGTGGTACTTGCTCGACTTGGCCACGATCTTGCCGTAGAGGGCGTGTTTCACACGACGCTCGACCAGCACGGTCACGGTCTTGGCGCGCTTGTCGCTGACCACCTTGCCAATCAAGGTGCGCTTGAGGGATGTTTTAGCTTCCGTCATGGTCACTCCTTACTTGGCGGCTTGCTTTTGGGCAAG
>JBIKHW010000101.1:0-9715 GCA_044361935.1 Limnohabitans sp.
ATCCAGGCCAGGGCCGAGGCGTCGTCCACCCACAGGCGCACGCGCTGGCCAGCGTCGCGCAACTGGCGCGTCAGGCGCCAGCACACGCCCAGGTCGCCGTGGTTGTCGATGACGGTGCAGAAGATGTCCCAGAGTTGGCCAGTTTGCATGCGGCGATTGTCGCTGGAGATTTCACACACATCTTTTCACAGACAATAGCCGCCATGTCGAACACCCATGATGAAGCCCTGCTCGCGCAAGTTGCCGCGCTGCCCGCCTTGCCGGGGGTGTACCGCTACTTTGATGCGCAGGAGCAGCTGCTGTATGTGGGCAAGGCGCTGAACCTCAAGCGCCGGGTGTCGAGTTACTTCCAGAAGGACCACGGCGGCACCCGCATTGGCCACATGGTCAGCAAGATCACCCGCATGGAGACCACCGTGGTGCGCTCCGAGGCCGAAGCGCTGCTGCTGGAAAACAACCTCATCAAGACGCTGCACCCGCGCTTCAACATCCTGTTTCGGGACGACAAGAGTTACCCCTACCTCAAGCTCACGGGCAACGGCCGCGTGGCACTGCCCGCGCTGGTCAAGACGCCCGAGGCGCAGCATTACCCGCGTGTGGCGTATTACCGGGGCGCGGTGGAAAAGAAGCACCGTTACTTCGGGCCGTTTCCCAGCGCTTGGGCGGTCAAGGAGTCGATTCAGCTGATCCAAAAGGTGTTCAGACTGCGCACCTGCGAGGACACGGTGTTTGCCAACCGCACCCGGCCTTGCCTGCTGTACCAGATCAAGCGGTGCTCAGGTCCGTGTGTGAACCTGATCAGCCCTGAGGACTACAAGGCCGATGTGCATCACGCCGAGCAGTTTTTGCGTGGCGAGACTCAGGCACTCATGCGCGAGATGGAAGCGCGGATGATGCAGCATGCCGACAAGCTCGAATTCGAGCTGGCGGCCGAGGTGCGCAACCAGCTGACGGCGCTGTCGCGGGTCTTGCACCAGCAGTCGGTGGACACGGCGGTCGACACCGATGCCGACATTTTGGTGGCCAAGGTGCAGGGCGGCCGCGCCTGTGTGAACCTGGCCATGGTGCGCGGCGGACGGCACTTGGGCGACCGGCCTTACTTTCCGGTGCATGTGCAGGATGCGCAGGACCTGTTGGGTCTGGAGGAGGGCGAAGGGGAAGTTGTCATACAGCGCCCGATCGAGGTGCAGGTGCTCGAAGCCTTTTTGGCGCAGCACTACATTGGCGTGCCCGTGCCACCGCTGCTGATCTTGAGTGCGGCGGTGGACAAAGCGCTGATCGCGGCTTTGTCGGCGCAGTCGGGCGTGAAGATCAGCACGGTGACGAATCCGCGCGAGCACCGCCGCGTGTGGCTAGAGATGGCCGAGAAAAACGCCGAGCTGCAACTGGCCCGCTTGCTGGCCGAAGAAGGCTCGCAGCAGGCCCGCACCCGGGCGCTGGCCGAGGCGTTGGATCTGGCTCCGGACGATCTGGACCAGCTGCACATCGAGTGCTTTGACATCTCGCACACGGCGGGCGAAAACACGCAGGCGTCTTGTGTGGTGTTTCGCCAGCACAAGATGCAAAGCAGCGACTACCGCCGCTACAACATCGAGGGCATCACCCCCGGTGACGATTACGCCGCCATGCGCCAGGTGCTGATGCGCCGCTACGGCAAGTTGGCGGAAGCCTTGCGATCGGGCGAAGGCACGGCCCGGCTGCCGGACTTGGTGCTGATCGACGGCGGCAAAGGCCAGGTGAGCATGGCGCGTGAGGTGTTCACCGACCTGGGGCTGGACCTGTCGCGCATCGTGGGTGTGGAAAAAGGCGAGGGCCGCAAGGTGGGCCTGGAAGAGCTGGTGTTTGCCGATGGCCGCGAGAAGGTCTACCTGGGCAAGGACTCGGCCGCGCTCATGCTGGTGGCCCAAATCCGCGACGAAGCGCACCGCTTTGCCATCACCGGCATGCGGGCCCAACGGGCCAAAGT
Organism: Limnohabitans sp.; assembly: GCA_044361935.1. Classification (GTDB taxonomy): domain Bacteria; phylum Pseudomonadota; class Gammaproteobacteria; order Burkholderiales; family Burkholderiaceae_C; genus Limnohabitans_A. Next base: position 1,967 of record JBIKHW010000101.1, read on the forward strand.
GCGCATGGGCGGCAGCAAGATTGAAGAAATCCCCGGCATCGGGCCGCGCAAACGCGCCAAGCTGCTGCAGCGCTTTGGCGGCGTGCGGGGTGTGGAAAGCGCCAGCGTGGAGGACTTGCTGGGGGTGGAAGGCATCTCTCGGGAGCTGGCCGAGGCGATTTACAACGCCTTGCACTGAGCGCGGGCTTGCCTGTCATCGGGCTGTTGGCTGGGCGTGCCACAATCAGCAGCATGTTTTTCACCATCCCCACCATCATGACCTGGACGCGCATTGTCGCGATCCCTTTGATCATTGGCGTGTATTACCTCGACAGCCTGAAGATCGAGACGCAAAACCTGATCGCCACGGTCATGTTTGTGTTGTTCGCTTTCACCGATTGGTTGGACGGATTTTTGGCCCGCAAGCTCAACCAGACCTCGGCTTTTGGGGCCTTTTTGGACCCGGTGGCCGACAAGTTTTTGGTCTGCGCCGCTTTGTTAATGCTGGTGCAGATGGACCGGGTGAATGTGCTGGTGGCGCTCATCATTATTGGACGAGAGATCGCCATCTCGTCCCTGCGCGAGTGGATGGCCCAGATCGGGGCCAGCAAAAGCGTGGCCGTGCACATGGTGGGCAAGCTCAAGACCACGGTGCAAATGGTGGCGATTCCCTTCTTGCTCTACAACGGCACCTTGTTCGGTGTGATCGACACCCGAGTTTGGGGCGCTGTGCTGATCGTGGTGGCCGCCGTTTTGACGGTTTGGTCCATGGTGTACTACATGCAAAAGGCCTTGCCTGAGATCCGAGCCCGCGTGAAATGAGCGGGGGCCGTTCGTCTGACGCCTGGTTGAGGGCCATCCCTGCCGTTTTCGTGTTGATCTGGAGCACCGGCTTCATCGTCGCCCGCTATGGCATGCCCCATGCCCCTCCCTTGTCCTTTTTGGCGCTGCGCTACACCTTGTCCATCGCTTGCTTTTTGGCCTGGATCGCGTGGGCCAAGGTGGCTTGGCCCCAAAGCCGCGCGCAATGGCTGCACTTGTCGGTGACGGGCATTTTGATGCATGCGGGTTATCTGGGCGGCGTGTGGGTGGCGGTCAAGGCAGGCATGGGCTCGGGCTTGTCGTCCTTGATTGTGGGGTTTCAGCCGGTTTTGACGGCCATTTGGTTGGCCTACAGCTTGCGCGGCAGCGATCAGCCCGGCGTCTCGCGCCGTCAATGGCTGGGCCTGTTGCTGGGCTTTGTAGGGTTGCTCATGGTGGTGTGGCGCAAGTTGACACTGGGCACGCCCCTCGATCACGTCACGCCTGCCAACATGGCTTTTGCCTTGGCCGCTTTGCTCAGCATCACCGTGGGCACCCTCTACCAAAAGCGCTTTGTCCAAGCCTGTGATGTGCGATCGGCCAACACGGTTCAGTTGTTGGCCGCTTTGGTGGTCACTTTGCCTTTTGCCTTGATGGAAACCGAAGCCATGCGCTGGAGTGCTGAATTGGCGGGGGCCATGGCATGGTCGGTGTTGGGGCTCACGCTGGGCGGTAGTTCGCTGCTGTACATGCTGATCCAGCGTGGGGCCGCCGCCACGGTCACCAGCCTGATGTACTTGGTACCCCCTACCACGGCCATGCTGGCCTGGCTGCTGTTTGGCGAAACCATCACAGCCGCCACTTTGGTGGGTACGGCGCTGACGGCATTGGGTGTGAGTCTGGTCGTGCGCGCGTCACCTCGGTGAACCCGGGCTCGGCCGGGAACTTGTATGCTCGCCATTTTCCCGGGCGGCCCGCATGCGTTGCCGCCTCTGAATAGATTTGACAAAGGACATGCCATGACCCGACACCGTATCGCCGTGATCCCAGGAGATGGGATTGGTAAAGAGGTGATGCCTGAAGGCCTGCGCGTCATGGACGCCGCAGCCCGCAAATTCGGCATCGATCTGCAGTTTGACCACTTCGACTTTTCCAGCTGGGATTACTTTGAAAAGCACGGCAAGATGCTGCCTGACAACTGGAAAGACCAGATTGGTGGCCACGACGCTTTGTATTTTGGTGCCGTGGGTTGGCCCGACAAAATCGCCGACCACGTCTCGCTGTGGGGCTCGCTGCTGTTGTTCCGCCGTGAGTTTGACCAGTACATTAACCTGCGGCCAGCGCGCTTGATGCCCGGCATCATCGCGCCTGTGGTGCGCCGCGACGGCAGTGCGCGCCAGCCCGGCGAGATCGACATGTACATCGTGCGTGAAAACACCGAGGGTGAGTACTCCAGCGTCGGCGGCCGCATGTTCCCCGGCACCGAGCGCGAGATCGTGATGCAAGAGTCCATCATGACTCGCATTGGTGTGGACCGTGTCTTGAAGTTTGCGTTTGAGCTGGCGCAGTCGCGCCCCAAAAAGCACCTGACCAGCGCCACCAAGTCCAACGGCATCGCCATCACCATGCCGTATTGGGACGAGCGCGTTGCCGAAATGGCCAAGGGCTACCCGGGGATCAACGTGGACAAGTTCCACATCGACATCCTCACGGCCCACTTTGTGCAGCGCCCCGACTTTTTTGACGTGGTCGTGGCCAGTAATTTGTTTGGCGACATCCTGAGCGATTTGGGACCGGCTTGCACGGGCACGATCGGCATCGCGCCCAGTGCCAACCTCAACCCGGACCGCAAGTTCCCGTCACTCTTTGAGCCCGTGCACGGCTCGGCGCCCGACATCGCAGGCCGCGGCATTGCCAATCCGATTGGCCAAATCTGGTGTGGTGCCATGATGCTTGAATTTCTGGGTCACAAGGACGCGCACGATGCGGTCTTGGGTGCCATTGAAAAGGTGCTGGCTGCGGGCACAGATGCGCCGCGCACGCCCGACTTGGGCGGTAAAGCCTCTACGGCAGATGTGGGTCGGGCGATTGCGCAGGCGCTTTGAGGTGAGTTATTTAAATCAGTAAAGTTTACAAAATTATCACTATCGGGAGTGCGCTTGGTTGCACGGGAAAAAACTCACCAACCGTTTAGCAAGTAGTACTTTCAAGGCTAAAATCCACATTCTTTCGAACCACGGTTCGATCCGATTGACAGACCCAAAAGGTCTGTGTTTAATCACTTCAGACATTCTGTGTCTGAATAAATTTAATCAACATGTCCAAGCTGTTGAAGCCGATCTCAGTCCAAACGTCGGTCTTTCCGGCACTAACACCCAGAGGTTTATTGTGAACAAAACAGAACTGATCGAACACATTGCCAAGCACGCTGACCTGTCCAAAGCGGCAGCAGGTCGCGCCCTCGAAGCCACAATTGGTGCAGTGCGCACCACCTTGAAAAAAGGTGGCACGGTTTCCCTGGTGGGTTTTGGTACATTTGCCGTCGGCAAGCGTGCTGCGCGCACGGGTCGTAACCCCCGCACTGGCGCTGCGATTAAAATCAAGAAAGCCAATGTGCCAAAGTTCCGTCCAGGCAAGGGTCTGAAAGACGCTTTGAACTGAAAACACATGTGAGAGGGCGCTTAGCTCAGTTGGTAGAGCGGCTCCTTTACACGGAGTAGGTCGGCGGTTCGAGACCGTCAGCGCCCACCACCTCTCAAACAAAGGCGAACCCCAGGTTCGCCTTTTTTATTGACAACCCGAGATTTCAAACATGTTTGACACCATCCGCAACAATTCCAAGATCCTGATGGGCTTGCTGGTTTTGCTGATCATTCCTTCGTTTGTATTGTTTGGCGTGGATGGATACAGCAGCATGAGTGACCGTGGTGCTGTGGTTGCCAAAGTCGGCGACTTGGAAATCACCCAGCAAGAGTGGGATGCGATGCACCAACAAGAAGTGGACCGCATCCGAGCTTCTGCGCCTAACCTGGACGCCAAGCTGCTGGGCTCGGAGGAGGCCCGCTACGCGAGCCTCGAGCGCATGGTCAATGACCGGTTGATCTCAGTGGCGGCGGAAAAGCAGTTGCTCGTCACCAGCGACCAGCGCCTTGCCAACTACTTGCAGCAAGACCCCTCGATCGCCAGTCTGCGCGGCCCCGACGGCAAGCTGGACATGGAGCGTTACCGCCAATTGGCTGCCAGCCAGGGCATGACGCCCGAAATGTTTGAAGCCCGTGTGCGTCGTGACTTGTCCAATCAACAGGTGCTTTCCAGCTTGCAGGCCTCTGCCGTCGCTTCTCAGCGACAAACCGACACCGCTTTGCAAGCCTATTTGCAGCGCCGCGAAATCCAGATCCAGCGCTTTGATCCTGCCGCTTTCGCAGCCAAAGTTCAGGTCACAGATGCCGATCTGGAAAAGTTCTACCAGGCCCAATCCGAGCGTTTTCGCTCGCCAGAATCGGCTGACGTGGAATACCTGGTGCTTGATGCGGCGGCTTTAGCCAAAAACATCCAGTTGCCCGAGCAGGACGTGAAAACCTATTACGAGCAAAACCTGCAGCGACTTTCCGGCCAAGAGCAGCGCCGGGCCCGCCACATCCTGATCAATGCGGCCAAGGATGCGCCCGCAGCAGACCGAGATAAAGCGCGAGCCAAAGCCGAGGCTTTGCTCGCCGATGTGCGCAAAGACCCCAAAACTTTTGCCGATTTGGCACGTAAAAATTCGGATGACCCGGGTTCAGCGGCCAATGGTGGTGACCTGGACTTCTTTGCCAAAGGGGCCATGGTCAAGTCATTTGAAGACGCCGTATTTGCCCTTAAAAAAGGGGACATCAGTTCGGTAGTGGAGTCCGAATTCGGCTTTCACATCATCCAGCTGACCGACATCAAGACCCCAGCTGCGCCTAGCCTCGAGGCCATGCGGCCTCAGCTCGAAGCCGACTTGCGTGAGCAACAAGCCAAGCGTCAATTTGCGGAGTTTGCCGAGACCTTCAGCAACAGCGTGTACGAGCAGGCCGACACCTTCAAGCCCGTGGCCGACAAGCTCAAACTCAACATCCAGCAAGCGCAAGGCCTGAGCCGCACCCTCACGTCCGCAACGTCTGGCGTGATGGCCAACCCCAAAATTCTGGAAGCCTTGTTCGCTGAAGATTCGATCAGCAAGCGCCGCAACACGGCCGCTATTGAGTTGGGCAACAATACCCTGGTTTCTGCACGCATTGTCAATTACCGCGCTGCAGCAGTGCGGCCCTTTGCCGATGTCAAAGAGGCGGTGCGTACCCAATTCATGCTGCAGCAAGCGCAAGCCTTGGCCAAGGCCGAAGGCGAGGCCCGCTTGAACGAATGGAAAGCTCAGCCTGCCCAAGCCCAAGTGGGCAACGCCATGGTGGTCTCGCGCGACCAAACGCAGGGCATGCCCCAGCCCTTGGTCGATGCAGCGCTTCGTGCAGACCCGTCGGCCATGCCAGCCCTGGTGGGTGTGGACCTGGGCGTTCAAGGCTTCGTCCTGGTGCGGGTGAACAAGTTGGTGGCGCGTGAAGAGCCCAATGCGCAGCAGCAAGCGCAAAGCCGCGAGCAATTTGCCCGCTTGCTGGGCAACGCAGAAGCAGGGGCCTACCTGGCTCACCTGCGCTCCAAGTTCAAGGTGGAAATCCTGGTCAACAAACCAAAGGCCAAGACGGCTTCATAATTCTCCGCCAGAGCCGGTTTTTGACCTGAACTTCGGGTTATAATTTTGGCTTCGCGGTGGCTGTAGCTCAGTTGGTAGAGTCCAGGATTGTGATTCCTGTTGTCGTGGGTTCGAGCCCCATCAGCCACCCCAATAAAATCAACAACTTAGCCCACTTTTAATCGAGTGGGCTTTTTTGTTGTCCGCTCAGCATGGGTGCACGCCTCAGGGTGCAAGTCCCGCAGCGAGCTGGTTGGCGAATGGTTGGTTAGTGAGAGAAACAACACTGCAGCGGACGACTGCACGCCTAGAACGTAGCTGCCGCCAAACTGCCCCAACTGCTGCCCGACTTTTGCAAGCCCCACCTAAGAACCAATGCCTGGGCTTGGTCTCGATCAGGATCAAGTTGCAAAAACGGTGAAGGCTTGGCTACAGTGTTGGGGCCTCCAGGTTCAGAACTAAACGCTGGCGTCAGGGCGCCTTGATCGTTGGCTTGGCCATCATCAGTTGCTGCCACAACCTGTTGACGGTGGCCGTGACGGGTTTTCCCACCATGTGCACCTCATCGAATCGGTCCAGCGGCAAACCGGTTTTGAGAAATTCATCCGAGTCCACCACCACAATCAATGCTTGAACATCCGGGTTTTGCAGCAGTGCCCGGCACCGCATGAACAGGCCTGAAGCCAACAAGTGCAGGGGCTCGCCGCTGGGTGACTCAACAGCGCTGTGGCCGCATACGTAGGCCAGAATTCCTGCCTGCTTCAAGCGCTGGCGCAGCGCCCGTGCTTTTGCCCACAGTTCACCCATGCCCACCACCGCGTGCACGGGGATTCGACCATCCCCGTCCACCAGCGCCTCCATGTAGGGATGAACTTTGTCGTTGTCCAAACTGCCGCCGAAAAACGGTTTGAAATTCACCTCATTAAGAATGGCCCCGTTTTCGTGCCATGGGCGTGTGATGTCAGTGGATATCAGGTCCACACCCGCCACCCGCAAGCCCATGGTTTTGGCCGCATCAATGGCCAAGCGCACGTTGTCGGGGTGAATGGTTTGAGTGAAGTCCTCAGCCGTGCCGCCCCAATCTTCAGAAGTAAAAGGCCGCAGCGCCGCCAACTGCCCTTCAGGCAACACACTGTCGGGCGCCAGGCCAGCCTTGTTCAAGTATTCCAGCGCCACCGCATCCAACACCCAAGGTTTCAGGCGTGTCCAGGTGGGGTGCTTGAGCTGCCCCTGATTGGCCGCTTCAACCAAGGCTTGTATTGTCTGCAGCCCATCACCTTTGACCGATTTGGGTTGGCGCTTCATGGCGAACACAAAACGATCTCCCACCACAAAAATCCGGTGACACACGCCCGCCACTTGCCGCTCCACCAAAATGCGGCGGCTCCAGCGACTGGCTGTCTCAAAGCCTTGGGCCACCGCTTCGGCGCTGTTCACATCGATTGTCACGCCCTCGCTGCGCTCACGGTCGGTTGGCTTGATCACCACGGGCCAGCCGATGTTCAAAGCCGCTGTTTGGGCTTGCTCCAAGTTGCCGACCAACACATGCACTGGCGCGGGCCAACCCGCTTGGCGCAGCAGCAGCGCGGTAGAGACTTTGTCGCCGCAGGCCTTGGCCGAAATGGCCGAATCGAACAAACACGCGCTGCGTTGGGTGATTTGCCGTTTGGCTCCTTGGCCTAAACGCATGAGCTCGGCCCCCATGGCGTCAAAGGGCACCCCCATTTTGTGCGCCAAACTGGCGACAAAACTGTTGGCCCGTCCGCTGGGCCAAACACCTTTGTAACGGGACAGCACCGCCTGCTCGATGCGGGCATACACGGATTGGGCGTTGTCCACGCTGGGTGGGGTGGCCATCAAGTCGTCTGTGATGCGAAAAGCATGGACCAGCAGCGCTTTGAACACCTGTGGGTCCACGCCGTTGACGGTGGGCACCGCCAAGCTGAGTTGCCAGTTGGGCGCCTGGTGCGTCAGGCCCACCAAGCGCCCCAGCTCCACACAGGGCATCTCACACGCGCGGCACAAGCCGCCGTAGACCGCCAAGACCCGGGCCCACAGCGCCAGGGGGGCATCGGGGTGGGCGCCAAACTGGGTGCCCAAGTTCGGGGCACCGATCAAAGCCTCAACCGTTGGGACTTTGATGGCCAAGTAATCGGTCAACCAAACATCCACACGGGCCACATCCAGTCCGGCCGGGGTGGGTGCCGACAAACGAAACAACGCGCTGCATTGCCCCAACCCCTGGTGGTATCCGTAAACAT
>JBIKHW010000102.1:0-9695 GCA_044361935.1 Limnohabitans sp.
ACCCAGCCAGCGACTGAAGACGGCAGTTTCAGCAAGGCGGAATGGTTTGATTGTATCCACTTAGATACTTCCGTGAGTCAGTCAAAGAAGCCTGGGTCTTTCATTTCACCCGAGGGTGAAATGGCGACACGTCGTCCTTTTGACTTTTGAAGTGAACCCGCAGTCTTAAAAATGTACGAAAGATCCTTTGTTCGAGTTCTTGCATCTACATTTGATTCGGTTGTATCGGCAAGTGCAATGACTCCCTCTGCCGTCATTTTGCAAATGCGAACAGTTCTTTGCTCACCGTTGTGGTCTAGTCTGAGGGTGTCATTGCGCAGCAATCGCATCACCAACGGCCTGCCACTCACACTCAGCGCCGGGTGCCGCAGCCGTGCCAGTCCATGCTGGCGCACCAGTTGGTAGGCCTCGAAAGTGGAAACCACCTCACCCTCCCACTTGCCTTTTTCGGTGCGCACGATTTCCATGCAGTAGTTGCTGTCGCCCTTGTAGCCTTTGTAGGGCCTCGGCTCGCCATTGGGCAGCAAGCCGTGCCGGGGGTGGGCTTGCCTGTCGGCAAATTCAATCACTTTGAGCGCCGCTGTTTCGCGGATGCGCACGCCTTCTACACGTTTACGCACCTGTACATGCCCGCCGCCCAGCAGGCCGTAAGCCGTGTCGTTGTGCATGGCCCCCTCGTGGCCATGGTCCGGCTTGTGGCTGACCCAGATGTTGTGAATGGCCCGGGCCACATGGTCGCGGTAGTTGCCCCAAGGCAAAGGCATGGTCTCCACCAGTTTGTTGATTTGCTTTTCGCGGGCACTGGCGCTGGCTTGGGCAAAGCGTTGGAGCATGCCCTGATCGGTCACCGCAATCACGCAAGCGTCTACGGCATGGTGCCGGTGGTCGTTGCGGTTCTTCACACCATCCGGCCCCAGGATGTCGTTGAAGCCAAACTTGGCCCGCAACATGGCCGTCATGCGACCAGGAATCACGCGGGTGCCTTGCGGGCAGATCAGGCTGAGGTATTCACGTGCCACGCGGCTCAGGTGGCGGGTGTCGTTGAGGGCACGGGCCAAAAAGCCTTTGTCTTCTTTCAACCATTGCGCCATGCCATCTGTGGCAAACCGGTAACGCTTGCCTTTGGGCATGAGGCTCGCACGGTGCAGCATGTCTTCCAGTGGCCAGCCTTGCGCCGCAAAGTCAGCGGCAGCCTCGGCGGGTGTGCGGTTGCCTTTGATGCGGTTGGCTTGGCGCATGGCCACGGTTTTGTTGTTGAGGCTGTCGTCCAGCGTTTGCGAAAACGGCAAGATGTGTTCGATCTCGACCTGCTCACTGAACAGCATTTGGGTGCTGATCTGCACGCCACTGTAGGGGCAGCGCCGGTCGGCCACGTTGAAGCTGAGTTCTTCCCACAAAATCATTTTTTGCAGGTCGATGGCGCGGACGCGCTCGGGGACTGTGTTGAGCAGTTTGGCAATGTCATCGCGCATGCGTTCGTTGCGGCGCTGGTTTTTGGCTTGTTGCGCTTGTTCCTCTTTGCGCTGCTCTTGGCTTTGCTTGAGGTCGCGGGCCAACTCCACAATCACTTCGCTGGGGTGGCCATAACGTTTGATGAGGGCGTTGACCACTGTGCGCACTTGGTTCAGGCCGATGTGAACCGTGGGGTTGGCGATCTTGCCGTAGCGTTTTTCAGCGGGGTCTTCGGGCTTGCCCGTGCCAAACCCGACATGGCGCTGGAGGTATTGGCCGTAATAGGGCAGCTCGGGCAGGATCTCGCCAGTGGCGGCATGGCTGATGTGGCTGTGGTGGTCAAACCCTGCGGCCAGCACCGCTTTGTCGTAGGTGATGACCTCGGCACGCAATGCGGGCAGGATTTTCTCCAGCGCTTTGGCACTCAGGCTGCCATAGCCCTCAGCCAGAGGGGCGTTGGCTATGCGTTCTGCCGTGATGTCATCCACACCCGTTTCGGTCAGCAACCATGCGATCAAACGGGCTTCGTTCTCTTCAGTGACCAGCTGCATGACGATGGCGTCTTGCTTGGCTTCGTCAAAGGTGGCCCACTGGCTTCCGAAAAACTCTTTTTTGGCCAGCGTGGCGCTGGAGCTGTTGCCTTTGAGTTCAGTGCGCTTTTCGTCTTGCAGGTTGAATTGACCTGAAAAACCCAGCAGCTTCTGAATTTGCGTGAAGGTGCGCTTGTTGTTGGTCTCCAGCGCATGGGCCAACTGGTCACGCTGGGTCAGCGTCAGTGGCTCTTCGCTCAAACCCTCTCGCAGTAATCGCAAGTTGTTGACTTCCTGATAGATGCGAAAACGCTGTTGGCTGGGCAGGGCCAGCGGGGCACGCTCCTGTTCGGGCATGAGGGTGCAGCGCCCTGGCTTGACGGGCCTGAGCGGCCTTTGGTGAAGCAGGCAGTCTTTCAGTTCTGCTCGGGCGGTTTCATGGAACAGCGCGGGGTTGAATTCGCTTTGCTTGGCCCACAAGGCGTCAAACTCGGCCTCGATCATGGCGCGGTCGATGTAGAGGTCGTAGCTTTTCTCGATCTTGGTTTTGCCGTCGTCTTTGGTGATGCGGTTTTCCCGGTAACGCGCCCGCACCGACAGGCCTTGTTGATGGCGGGCATACAGCCATTCGCCCACCGTGCGGCTGCCCGTGGCTTCCATGGCTTCACGCAATTGGCTGATGGCGGTCTTCAGTGCACCGCTGTCGTTTTCTTTCTTATCGGTCTTGCGGTTGCTCTTGAAGCCTCGGCGCTGGTTGATGTGGAACAAGGCCCGCGCAAACTCTTCGGGCACCAGGGCTTGGTCTAGCCCCTTGGCACGCAAAGCAAACGGATCGGTGTTCACCAGCGCTTTGCGGGCCGCATCGTCTTGCGGGAAGAAGCCATGACGCAGCAAAGTGGCCATCATGCGGTTTTTGCGCTTGAGCAGCCGATCACGGCGACGGCGCATGGCGCGAGCTTCTCGACGACTGACGGCCAGCGAGGAGCCGTCTTTGGGATTGCGCCCGTCACTGAAAATCCGCACCCCTGCCTTGATGACGGCGCAGGGTTCATTTTGTGGATTGAGCCTGACCATGGCCCAGCCCAAAGAAGTTGAACCCAAGTCCAGGGCCAGTCGGTAACGCATATTCGGCACGATTTCTTCCTGATTCATTGAAAAAATTATCAGGAACCATTGTGCTATATTCAACCCACATTTCGTCGATTGGGAAATGCGCTCTGGACGCTAACAAGCAGAAAGATGCACCAAATGGAAAGGCCGCTAAATGCGGCCTTTCGTCTTTGTGACAAATCCGAGCCATCGCCTCATGGCAGCCTACGGCGATAATCACCCTCTTTTCACAGCCTCTGGATCTACACCATGAACCGCTGCACTCTGGCCCCTCCCGGGCGTGCTTTGCTTTGCCTTGACTTCATCACCTCCCTTGAATCCGTGGGGGCCGCATGAGCAAGAAGGTCTTCATCAAAACCTTTGGCTGCCAGATGAACGAGTACGACTCGGACAAGATGGCAGATGTGCTGGGCGCGGCCCAGGGCTATGAGCCCACGCAAGATGTGGACGAGGCCGATTTGATCTTGTTCAACACCTGCTCGGTGCGCGAGAAGGCACAAGAAAAAGTGTTCAGCGATCTTGGCCGGGTGCAGCACCTCAAAGCCAAGGGCGTGCTGATTGGCGTGGGCGGCTGCGTGGCCAGTCAGGAAGGCGCCGAGATCATCAAGCGTGCACCTTATGTGGACGTGGTGTTTGGCCCACAAACCCTGCACCGCTTGCCCGAGATGCTGGCCGAGCGCGAGCGCAAGCAGCGCCCGCAAGTGGACATCAGCTTCCCCGAGATTGAAAAATTCGACCACCTGCCGCCTGCCAAGGTGGACGGCGCCACCGCCTTTGTGTCGATCATGGAAGGCTGCAGCAAATACTGCAGCTACTGCGTGGTGCCTTACACCCGAGGCGAAGAAGTGTCGCGGCCGTTTGACGATGTGCTGGTCGAGGTGGCGGGCTTGGCCGCGCAGGGCGTGAAAGAGATCACGCTGCTGGGCCAGAACGTGAACGCTTACCGGGGCAAGATGGGCGGAACGGCAGACATTGCCGACTTTGCGCTGCTGCTGGAGTACGTGGCCGACATGCCGGGCATTGAGCGCATCCGTTACGTGACCAGCCCCCCCAACGAGTTCACCCAGCGCCTGATCGACGCCTACGAAAAAATTCCCAAGCTGGTGAGCCATTTGCACCTGCCAGTGCAGCACGGCTCGGACCGTATCTTGATGGCCATGAAACGCGGCTACACCGCCATGGAATACAAGAGCACGATCCGCAAGCTGCGGGCGATTCGCCCCGACATGTCGCTCAGCAGTGATTTCATCGTGGGCTTCCCCGGCGAGACCGAGGACGACTTCAACAAGATGATGAAGCTGATCACCGATGTGGGCTTTGACACGAGTTTCAGCTTCATCTTCAGCCCCCGCCCCGGCACGCCTGCGGCCAACTTGCACGACGACACGCCACACGCCGAAAAATTGCGCCGCCTGCACCACCTGCAAGCCACCATCGAAGAGAACGTGCAGCGCATTGGCGAGAGCCGCGTTGGCACGGTGCAGCGCATCTTGGTGGAGCGTCCTTCACGCAAGGACGCCACCGAATTGGCTGGCCGCACCGAGTGCAACCGGGTGGTCAACTTCCCCGGCGGCCCGAACATGGACCGTCTGATTGGTCAGATGGCCGACGTGCGCATCACCCAAGGCCTGTCACACTCGCTGCGGGGTGAGTTGGTGATCAAGGACTGACCTGCAGGATTTTCAGGACTCGCGCCCGACTTCGCGGATGTAGCGGCGGTAGTCACCGTGCGCGATGGGTGTGCAACCCTCCACAGGGCGGTTGTAGACATAGGTCTGCACTTGCTGGCCTTGCAGCGCTCCGCCCACCACCGTGACGCCCTCGCGCCAGTATTGCGAGGCGGCGCGGTCGCCGGGCACCATGGCTTCGACCTCGTCCAGCCGAGCCAGGTGCGCATCGTCGACTTCATAAACCTCGCCCGTGACCAGGCCATCGCCTGGGAGGAAACCGGGGTAGCGGCCCACGTCGACCAAGCGGCCGGGCACCTGGGCTGTACCGACAAAACGAGCGCCCTGCATTTCGGCCTCGAGACGCAGACCGGGCATCAAAGTGCCGTAGATAAAAAGTAAATGTTGCATGGGTTGGATTTTGCGATAAATGTGGCAATGCGTCACAGGCTCCTCACGATGACGAGAGTTGTCGTATTCAATGGCCCATGACAACGGATTCCCACATTGCGCCAAGGTTTAAACTGTTTAACCAAAGACAGGCGTGGCCCACACCCACAAGTCAGACTCACGACGCAAGCCAGAGACGCAAATGAAAGCTGAACAAAACGAACTCATCACCCGCATCGGCCCGGGCACGCCCTGCGGCGCGGTGATGCGCCACTATTGGCAGCCCGTGGCACTGGTGGACGAGTTCAACCCCGCGCTCGACCCGCGCATGGCGATCCGCCCCGTCAAAGCCGTGCGCATTTTGGGGCAGGAATTGGTGCTGTTTCGCAACGCGCTGGGCGACTATGGCTTGCTCGACCGCGACTGCCCGCATCGAGGTGCAGACCTGGCCTTTGGCCGCAACGAAGGCGACGGATTGCGCTGCCCTTTCCACGGCTGGAAGTTCGACGTGACAGGCCAGTGCATCGAAACGCCTGCCGAGCCCACCGGCAGCACGCTGTGCAAGCGCGTGCGCCAACGCAGCTACCCGATCATCGAGCGCAGCGGCATTTTGTTTGGCTGGTTTGGCCCCGAAGGCCAGACCCCGCCACCGTTACCAGGCATCGACGCCTTCAGCGCTCCGGCCACGCACACCTTTGCCTTCAAGGGCCTGTGGCACTGCAACTGGCTGCAGGCCTTTGAGGTGGGCATTGACCCGGCACATGCGTCGTACCTGCACCGATTCTTCAATGACGAGTCGCTGGAAGGCAGCTATGGCCGCCAGTTCCGGGGCGCGAGTGCGGGCGATGTGCAAGGCGAGCGCTGGCCCATGACGCGGGTGATGCGCGAGCTGGACCAGCCCGAGATTTCATTCGAGCCCACCGATGCGGGCCTGCGCCTGACGGCCCTGCGCCCGATCAACGAGGCGCTGACCCATGTGCGGGTGACCAACGCGCTGTTCCCGCACACCTTTGTGATTCCGCTGTCCGAGAGCATGACCATCACGCAGATGCATGTGCCGGTGGACGACACACACACCTATTGGTATTCGGTGTTCACCAGCTTTGACGGCCCGGTGGACAAAGAAGCCATGCGCAACCAGCGCTTGCCCTCGGTCACGCTGCCCGACTACATCCCCAAAGCGGGCAAGCACAACCACTGGGGCTTTAACCCAGAAGAACAAGTTTCGCGCACCTACTTGGGCATGGGCGAAGACGACATCAATGTGCACGACCAGTGGGCCTGCGAGAGTATGGGCGCCATCCAGGACCGCACCCGCGAACACCTGGGCACCAGCGACAAGGTGATCATGGCCAATCGCCGCACCCTGCTCAAAGCCATCGAGACGGTGCAGGCTGGTGGTTTGCCGCCCGGCTTTGCGCAAGCGGCTGTGGCCAGCCAGCGCATGGGCCCCGACACGGTGGACGGCATCGCCCCCAGCGGTCAGTGGCCGCAGTGGTGGCGCGAGGCCTGCGACGCCAAGCGCAAAGGCGCACCGTGGGACGCAGCACTGCCTGCGCATGTGGCGACGCCAGCCGACACGAGCGCAGCATGAGCTTTGCTGAACGCTGCGGCCTGCACAGCCGCGAAAGGCAAGCCGTTTGCGAACAGCTGTTACGGCAAGTGGAAGCCTCGGGCATCGAGCTGGTCCGACTGGGCTGGTCCGACCTGCACGGCGTGGTGCGCGGCAAGACCATCGTGGCTTCGCAGCTGCGCCAGGCACTGGCCAATGGCATCGGCATGGTCAGCACCTTGCTGCTCAAAGACAGCTCGGACCGCACCGCCTTCAAGGTATTCGAGCCAGGCATCGAAGAGACCCTGCCCGGCTTTGCCGGGGCCAGCAATTTCACGCTCATGCCCAACCCAGCCAGCTGGCATGTGTTGCCCTGGACCGAAAAAACCGGCTGGCTGCAGTGCCAGCCCTATTTCGCGGATGGACGCATCGTGCCGCTGGATTCACGCCATGTGCTGCAGCAAGCCGTGTTGCGCTTGGCCGAGCGCGGCTGGCAGATGCGCTGCGGGCTGGAAGTTGAGTTCCACATCTATCGACTCAAAGACCCGCTGCACGGCGCAGACCTGGATCCCGTCCACGCCGCTTGGCCCGGCCCTGCGCCCGAAGTCAGCCTGATCCACCCGGGCTACAACCTGCTGACCGAAGCCTGGTTTGACCGGGCCGAAGAGCCGCTGCGCATCGTGCAGCGCACCGCCCAAGCCCTAGGCCTGCCGCTGATCTCGCTCGAAATTGAACTCGGCCCCAGCCAGGTGGAGGCGGTGTTTGATGTGAGCGATGCACTGACCGCCGCTGACAACATGGTGCTGTTTCGCAACGCCACGCGCCAGGCCCTGCGCCGTGCCGGTTACCACGCCACCTTCATGTGCCGCCCGCCGTTTGAGCACATCATGTCCAGCGGCTGGCACCTGCACCAGTCGGTTTGTGAGTTGGCCGCCGGCTGCAACGTGTTCATGCGCGATGCGGGCACACCGGGTGTCGGTGCGCTGGATGCGCGGCAGGTACTGAGCGATGTGGGCGCGTCCTGGCTGGCGGGTCTGCTTTCGCATGCGCCGGCGCTCACCGCCCTGTGCACATCCACCAGCAATGGCTATGGGCGCTTCAGGCCCAACGCCATGGCACCGCAGTCCATCTTGTGGGGCCGTGACAACCGGGGCGCGATGCTGCGCGTGATTGGCACACCCGGCGATAGCGCCACCCGCATTGAAAACCGCCTGGGCGAACCAGCAGCCAACCCTTACCTGTACATGGCCTCGCAAATCCATGCGGGGCTGGCGGGTGTGGACGCGCAACTGCAAGCGCCGCCCGCCACCGAAACGCCCTACTCTGCAGGCGCTGCCACCATCCCGACCAGTCTGGCCGATGCGGTGCAGGCGCTGCAAAGTGATGCCGCCATGTGCCAAGCCATGGGCCAGCCCTTTGTGGACTACTACAGCACGATCAAACGGGCTGAGCACCAGCGACTGGCGCAGGCCGAAGATGCGACGGAGTTTCACAAGCGTGAATACTTCGGCCGAATTTAACAACCCCTGTAAAGCGCGTTTGAGCGCGATGTACTGATGATCACGATCCACCTTCAACCCCACGACCCGACACAAGCCGCGCAGATCCTGCAAGCCCAGCCCGGCCAAAGCCTGATGCAGGCGGCTGTTGATGCGAATTTGCCCGGCATCCAAGCCGATTGTGGTGGCCTGCTGACTTGCGCCACCTGCCATGTGGTGGTGCACAACGACTGGCAAGGCAAGTTGCCGACTATGAGCAGCGATGAAGACGGCATGCTGGCCTTCACCGCCCAAACGCGCGAGCCGGGCAGCCGCTTGTCGTGTCAGATTGAACTCACACCCGAGCTGAACGGCCTGCAGGTCACGCTGCCCGCAAGCCAGTACTGAATCAGCGCGGCATGCCGGGGAAGCCCCCGCCGCCGCCCATCATGCCTTTCATGGCGCCCATGCGTTTCATCATCTTCATCATGCCGCCGCCGGACATTTTTTTCATCATGTCCTGCATCTGCTCAAACTCCTTGAGCATTCGGTTCACATCCTGCACCTGAACACCCGCACCCGCAGCAATGCGGCGCTTGCGTGTGGCTTTGATGAGTTCGGGTTTTTTGCGCTCTTGTGGCGTCATGCTGTGGATGATGCCCTGCTTGCGGCCGATGTCTTTTTCAACCTTGTCCATGTCCATGGACCCGGCCTTGGCGGTCAGCTGACTGGGCAGCTTGTCCATCAGGCTCGACAAACCGCCCATTTGCTTCATCTGTTGAATCTGGGCCAAAAAGTCGTTCAAATCAAAACTGCCGCCGCTCTTGACTTTGGACGCCAGCTTTTGCGCGGCCTCCATGTCCACGCCCGCGGTGACCTGCTCGACCAGGGCCACGATGTCGCCCATGCCCAGCACCCGGCCTGCGTGGCGCTCGGCATCGAACACTTCCAGACCATCGATTTTTTCACTCGTACCCGCAAACTTGATGGGCACACCCGTGATCTGGCGCACCGACAAGGCAGCACCGCCGCGTGAATCGCCGTCGAGCTTGGTCAACACGATACCGGTCAAAGGCAGGGCATCGCTGAAAGCCTTCGCCGTGTTGGCCGCGTCTTGACCCTGCATGGCGTCCACCACGAACAGGGTTTCAACCGGCTTGAGCTCAGCATGCAGCGCCTTGATTTCGGCCATCAGGGCTTCGTCAATCGCCAGGCGACCGGCCGTGTCCACCAGCAGCACATCAAAAAAGTGCTTGCGGGCGTAATCGATGGCGGCGCGGGCGATGTCGATCGGCTTTTGATCGGGCGAGCTGGGGAACCATTCCGCACCGGCTTGGGCCGTCACGGTCTTGAGCTGTTCGATGGCGGCGGGGCGGTACACGTCACCCGAGACCGTGAGCACTTTCTTTTTGCGCTTTTCAATCAGGTGTTTGGCCAGCTTGGCGGTGGTGGTGGTTTTACCGGCACCTTGCAAACCGGCCATCAGGATCACGGCGGGGGGTTGCGCGGCCAGGTT
>JBIKHW010000414.1:0-2928 GCA_044361935.1 Limnohabitans sp.
CGCTCAGGTTGGCCGGATCGACCGGGTTTTTGGGTTTGTAGCCCAGCTTGGCCGACACCACCGTGAAGCCGTGTTCGGGCAGGGCGCGGCTGACCAAGTCCAGGTCGGTGGCTTCGGTGATGAACACCGTCATGCCGTCTTCATCGACGGGCTCAAAGTCTTGCGCACCGGCTTCGATGGCGGCCAGTTCGGCGTCAGCCCCGGCTTGGGTGGGTTCGGCTTCGATGAAACCCACATGGTCAAAGTCCCAAGATACCGAGCCCGAGGTGCCTTGCTGGCCCTTGCGGAACAGCACACGCATTTCGGAAGCGCTGCGGTTCACGTTGTCGGTCAGCACTTCGATCATCACCGGCACTTGGTGTGGGGCAAAGCCTTCGTAAATCACCCGGTCAAAGCTCACCGCATCACCCAAAAGGCCCGCACCTTTTTTGATGGCGCGCTCCAGCGTTTCTTTGGGCATGGACACTTTGCGGGCCTGCTCGACCACCAGGCGCAGGCGCGAGTTGGCGGCGGGGTCTGCGCCGTTGCGTGCGGCAATCATGATGTCCTTGGCCAGTCTGCCAAACAATTTGCCTCTGGCATCTGCGGCTTGTGCTTTGCCTTTGGCTTTCCATTGCGCGCCCATGGGGTCTTCCTTGTGTTGGGATCAAAGACGGAAGTTTAAGCGCTTGCAAGTTGGCCGAAAGGCCTGACGTGCCAAAGCAGGGCCTGAGTCGTTAGCCGGGCAAACTGTCAATAAAGCTTGGGCGCAGCGATAACTTATCGTAGAGCTTGTGTAAATTCGGGTGCGGTGCGCGCCAGTCAATTTGAGGGAACCTGAAGTCCAAATAGCCCAATGCACAGCCAACGGCGATGTCGGAGAGACTGAGGTAAACGCCGGAGCAAAAAGGTCGATCTCCCAATCCGCGCCCCATGGACAGCAGTGCATGCTGGATTTTGTCGAGTTGTCGGTCGATCCAGGCTTGGCTGCGTTGGTTGTCTTCGCGTTCTGTCCAGACCGCCTCCATGCGGGCCAGCAGTGCTGCATCCAGCAGGCCATCGGCCAAGGCTTCCCAAGTTTTAACTTCTGCGCGCATGCGGCCCGCAGCTGGGATCAATTTGCCCACGGGCGACAACGTGTCCAGGTATTCCACAATCACGCGCGAGTCGAACAAGGCTTCGCCGCCCTCCATGACCAAACACGGTACTTTGCCCAGTGGGTTGGAAGCATGTATGTTGGTTTGAGGCGACCACACGTCTTCGGTGACAAATTGGTAGTCCAGTTTTTTTTCGGCCATGACAATGCGCACCTTGCGGACATAAGGACTGGTGACGGAGCCGATGAGTTTCATATAAAAAAGGGATTGCCGGTTATGTGTAGATTCTAGTGAATCTCATGAGCAGTCTTTCGCGAATTACCCTTTTGGACAGGCGGGGGGCCTTGACATGACGGGAATTACAATGCACGCATGAATTTCACCCCCATTTCTGCCCTGTCGCCGCTGGATGGCCGTTACGCCAGCAAACTCAATGCCTTGCGCCCGCTCATGAGCGAGCAGGGTTACATGCACCGCCGCGTTCAGGTCGAAATCGCCTGGTTCATTGCTTTGTCCGATGCAGGTTTTGATGAGTTCAAGCCCTTGACGCCCGGTGCTCGCACCTACCTGACTGGGCTGGTCAAAAACTTCAATGAAGCCGATGCTGTCGCCATCAAGGAGTTTGAGAAGGTCACCAACCACGATGTCAAGGCCGTTGAGTACTGGATCAAGTCCAAGTTCAAAGACCGGCCCGAGCTGGAAAAAGCGGCGGAATTTGTGCACTTTGCCTGCACCAGCGAAGACATCAACAACACCAGCCATGCCCTGCAACTCAAAGGCGCTCGCGCCCAAGTGATCTTGCCCGGGCTGGACGGCCTGATTGCCAAACTGCGCGAGATGGCGCACACATTTGCCGAAGTGCCCATGCTCAGCCGTACGCACGGGCAGACCGCCAGCCCCACCACGGTGGGTAAGGAAATGGCCAACGTGGTCATGCGCCTAAAGGGCTGCCGTGAAAAAATCGCGGCCGTGCAGCTCATGGGCAAGATGAACGGTGCTGTGGGCAACTACAACGCCCACTTGGCGGCATGGCCCGACTTTGACTGGGAAGCCTTTGCACGCAAAGTCGTGGAAGCCCCTGAAATCAGCGAAACACAAAACAGCCATTGGGGCTTGGGCCTGACCTTTCAGCCCTACAGCATCCAGATCGAGCCGCATGACTTCATGGCCGAGCTGTTCGACGCTGTGGCCCGCAGCAACACCATTTTGATCGACTTGTCGCGCGACATCTGGGGTTATGTGAGTTTGGGCTACTTCAAGCAGCGGCTCAAAGCGGGTGAGATTGGTTCATCGACCATGCCGCACAAAGTCAACCCGATTGACTTTGAAAACGCGGAAGGCAACCTCGGCCTGGCCAACGCCGTGCTCAAGCACTTGAGCGAGAAGCTGCCGATCAGCCGCTGGCAGCGTGACCTGACCGATTCGACCGTGCTGCGCAACATGGGCGTGGGCCTCGGTTACACCACGCTGGCCTATGCGTCCTTGATGACCGGTTTGAGCAAGCTCGAACTCAACGAAGAAGCTTTGGCCACCGATCTGGACGCCGCATGGGAAGTGCTGGCCGAGCCCATCCAGACCGTGATGCGTCGCTATGGCGTGCAGGGCGCTTATGAGCAACTCAAAGAAGTCACCCGAGGCAAGACGGTTACCGCTGCCGCCCTGCATGGCCTGATAGAGGGCCTGGAGATTCCGCAAGCCGACAAGGACCGCCTGCTGGCCATGACGCCAGGCAGCTATGTCGGCAAGGCCGCCGAGTTGGCCCGTCGGGTTTAATGGGCGTTGAGCCTCCACACGTCAATGACCGCGTACCTTTTTTCCTCACCCCGGACTTGATCCGGGGTCCATTTCTTCC
>JBIKHW010000415.1:0-2922 GCA_044361935.1 Limnohabitans sp.
CCTGGCCGACTTGGCCGCTGTTGAAAAAGCCATCCACCGCGTGAGCAAAATCGCACGCTCGGGTGACAAAGAAGCCGTCAAGCAAATGGCGATCTTGGAAAAATGCCAAGCCGCCCTGAACGACACCCAACCGGTGCGCACCATCGACTTCAGCAAAGAAGAGCGTATCGAACTCAAGCAGTTCTTCTTCATCACCGCCAAGCCCGCCATGTTCGTGGCCAACGTGTCGGAAGACGGCTTCGAGAACAACCCTTTCCTGGACCGCCTCAAGGCCTTTGCTGCCAAGCAAAATGCGCCCGTGGTGGCCATTTGCGCCAAGATCGAAGCCGAGTTGTCCGAGATGGACGACGCGGACCGCCTGGAGTTTTTGAAGGAAATCGGCCAAGACGAGCCAGGTCTGAACCGCCTGATCCGCTCGGCTTACGGCTTGCTGGGCCTGCAAACCTATTTCACCGCAGGCGTGAAAGAAGTGCGCGCTTGGACCATCCGCGTGGGCGACACCGGCCCGCAAGCGGCTGGCGTGATCCACACCGACTTCGAAAAAGGCTACATCCGCGCCCAGACCATCGCGTTTGACGACTACATCACCTTCAAGGGCGAGCAAGGCGCCAAAGACGCGGGCAAGATGCGCGCCGAAGGCAAGGACTACGTCGTCAAGGATGGCGACGTGATGAACTTCCTGTTCAGCTCCTGATCAGGCGATTCCCGGCGTGCCGGGCCGCTAAAAACCTGAAACATCGCGGTGTTTCAGGTTTTTTTTCGTCCGCATTTTTAACGCCTGATTTTTTTGATTGGGTCTTGCCAAATCCGCGTAAAAGTGTAGGATTGATTCCGTAATAAATCAACGTTTCTTTGGTAAAACAAAAAGCATGAGCATCGCACCTGAATCCAAGACCCCTGCGATTGAATTCATCGGGGTGGAAAAGCGGTTTGTCGCACGCGGAAAGTCTGCCGAGGTGTTGGCTGCCCGTGATATCCATTTCGCCATCGCCAAGGGCGAGGTGGTGTCCATCATTGGTCCTTCAGGTTGTGGCAAAAGCACTTTGCTCAACATGGGCGCAGGGCTGTCCAAGCCTTCGGCCGGTGTCGTCAAGGTCAATGGCGAAGTGGTGGCCGGACCTAACAAGCATGTGGCCTTCATGCTGCAAAAAGATTTGCTCATGCCGTGGCGCACGATCACGGAAAACGTGACTTTCGGCCTAGAGTTGCGCGGCGTTCAGCGCGCCGAACGCGAAGCCATTGCCGAGTGCTTGCTCGTGCAATGCCATCTGAAGGGGTTTGGAGAGCACTACCCCAATCAATTGTCGGGTGGCATGCGACAGCGCGCCGCTTTGGCGCGCACCTTGGCGGTGGACCCCTTGGTGCTGCTGATGGATGAACCATTTTCCGCGCTGGATGCCCAAACCAAAATGATCTTGCAGCAGGACCTTGCCCAAACCGTGCAGCGCGAAGGCAAAACGGTGGTTTTCATCACCCACGACTTGGCCGAAGCGGTGGCTTTATCGGACCGGATTTTGGTCATGAGCGAGCGGCCCGGCACCATGATCGAAGAAATCGTGGTCGACATACCCGACCGGGACAACCCGATGCAGCGGCGTAAGCACCCCAAATTGGCGGATTACGTTAGCCGCCTGATGGAGCTCCTCAAGCTCGATGCGCACACGCACATGCACTGATTTTTAAACCTGAAAAACCAACTGGAGACAACTGTGAAAAAAAGCACTTTGATGATCAGCAAACGTTTGACTTGTGTGAGCCTGCTGGCCTCGGCCATGCTCGCGGTGATGCCGTCAGCCGCGCAGGCGCAAGCACCCCTTCAGGAGGTGACCTACCTCTTGCCCGCGCCGGGCACTTTGCCCGCATTTGGGCCGTGGATGCTGGCGCAAGCCAAGGGTTATTACAAGGCTGAAGGTCTGGATGTGAAGTTCGTGGCTGCCCGCGGAGGCGTGGACGTGGCCAAGCAAGTGGGTGCAGGCAACGCTGTGATTGGTGGCGCCATTGGTGACACGCCCATCATCGCCCGCGCCCAAGGCATCCCTGTCAAGGCTGTGGCTGTTTTAGGTGCAGGCTCTTTGACCCAGTTGGTCAGTCACAAGGACGAGCGCATTGAGAGCCCCAGAGAGCTCAAAGGCAAAACAGTGACGGTGATTTCGTACACCGACACCACTTACTACGCATTGCTGGGCATGCTGAGCAAAGTGGGTTTGACCAAAAATGACGTGACCATTCAGGCGGCCGGTCCTGCTGGCGTGTGGCAACAATTTGCAGCCAAAAAAGCGGTGGCCATGGCGGGCGTGCCCGACTGGACGGCTTCTGCCATGGGTGCCGGTGCACAAGTGGACATCTTGCCTGCGGATGTGTACTTCAAGAGCATGGCGCAAGCGATTTTGGCCTCCGATGAGACCATCCAGAAAAACCCCCAGTTGATCCAGAAGCTGGTGCGCGCCACGCTCAAAGGGATGAAAGACATCATGGCCAACCCCAAGGATGCGGCCATCGCGTATGTCAAACATGTACCCGCCCACCAAGGCAAAGAAGCCGATATCCAGAGGGTTTTCGAGATGTACAACAAGTTCGTTTACGCAAACCAGAAGGTGCCCGGCCAAATGGACGAAGCCCGCTTGAGCGAGTTGCAGAAGTTCTATGTCAGCAATGGCGTGGTGCCCAAGGAAACCCCTGCCAAAGAGCTGTACACCAACCAGTTCGTCATGGGCAAATGAGCCAGATGAAAGCCTGAAAAAGCTGTGAACGATTCAAGATGTCCAATGAAAAACTGACAACCTCTGCCTGGAGTGTGGCCGTTTTGGTGGTGTTCCTGCTTGTTTGGGAGTTTGTCCCGGGGTGGCTGGATGTTCCCAAATTCGTGCTGCCTCCTTTCAGCCAAGTGTTGACGGAAGCTGTGCGGATTTGGGAAACCGAGCG
>JBIKHW010000103.1:0-9642 GCA_044361935.1 Limnohabitans sp.
AGCCCTTGGGCTCCAACCAATTGGTGCCATTTGATGTGCGGGTGATTGCGGCGACATCGCGTGATTTGGCCAAGCTGGTGCGTGAAGGCTTGTTTCGCGAGGATCTTTTTTACCGACTCAATGTGTTGCCCCTTCGCGTGCCAGCTTTGCGCGATCGTACCTCGGACATCCCCAACTTGGTCGAGGTGCTTTCGGAGGAGTTGGCTTTGCGCAGCGCTGTTCCGCAGCCCGAGTTTCAAGCTCAAGCGGTAGCGCTGTTGTCTGCACAACCCTGGCGGGGCAATGTCCGCGAGCTGCGCAATGTGATCGAGCAATTGCTCTTGCGTTGTGAGTCGGGTTTTGTGGATGCATCAGCGGTTGAGGCTGTGTTGCGTGATTCTGGTCTCGGTCAAATTGTTCCGGTTCGAGCCGAGCCAGCAAGTACATCCTCCTTGGGGCTGACCGTTTCGGATCAGAAGCCCTTGGGGGAGCACTGGTCTTTGGCACCCCGCATCCGAGCCCTGGAGCGGCAGGCGGTACAAGATGCTTTAGGCCAAACTCGGGGGAACAAAGCAGCAGCGGCCCATTTGTTGGGCATATCGCGGGCTAAACTTTACCAATGCCTGATGTGATGTGTCTTTTTTGGATGCATATGTCTTTTTATAAGACGGTCTAAGTGTATTATTTTTGAACACTTGAGTCTGGACTTTTTGCTGTGGGTATTTTTCGTCAGCTTTTTCAAGGGCTTGCATGACTTTGTCGGCGCTCATGGCATTGGCATGCGATGTGCATGGTAAAAGTGCGCCGCAAACCAGCGGACGACTTACAAGGAGACCTCTACATGTTCCGTCGACACCTCATTTCCTTGGCCGCACTGGCCGCCAGTTCCATTTTGATGCCGGCCGCTTTGGCCCAGGGCAAGGACATCAAGATCGCCCATATTTACAGCAAGACCGGCCCACTTGAGGCCTATGGCAAACAGACTCAAACCGGTTTGATGATGGGCCTGAGTTATGCCACCGGCGGCACCATGGAAGTAGCTGGCCGCAAAATCGTCGTGATCGAAAAAGACGACCAGGGAAAGCCGGACCTGGGCAAGAACCTGTTGGCTGCAGCTTACGGCGATGACAAAGTTGACTTGGCCGTAGGCCCGACCGCTTCGCCGGTGGCGCTGGCCATGCTGCCCGTGGCCGAAGAGTACAAAAAGATTTTGCTGGTGGAGCCTGCCGTGGCCGACTCCATCACGGGTGACAAGTGGAACAAATATATTTTCCGCACCGGCCGCAACAGCAGCCAAGACGCGATCGCCAACGCCGTGGCGGTGGACAAGGATGGCGTGAGCATCGTCACCATGGCGCAAGATTCGGCCTTTGGCCGTGACGGCGTGAAGGCCTTCAAGGAAGCGCTGAAAAAATCCAAGTTGGTACATGAAGAGTACCTGCCGCCCGCCACCACCGACTTCACCGCCGGTGCGCAGCGCATGATCGACAAGCTCAAGGGCCAGCCCGGGCGCAAGATCATCTTCATCATCTGGGCCGGTGGCAACCCCTTCAAGATCGCTGACATGGACTTGAAGCGCCACGGCATCGAAATCGCCACAGGCGGCAACATCTTGCCCGCCATGGTGGCCTACAAGCAGTTCCCCGGCATGGAAGGCGCGGCTTACTATTACTTTGGCATGCCCAAGAACCCGGTCAACGACGCCATGGTGGCTTCGCACTACCAGCAGTTCAAGTCGCCTCCTGACTTTTTCACCGCAGGTGGCTTCTCGGCTGCCATGGCTTTGGTGACGGCGCTGAAAAAGACCAACGGTGACACCAACACCAACAAGCTCATCAACACCATGGAAGGCATGAGCTTTGACACGCCCAAGGGCAAGATGACCTTCCGCAAGGAAGACCACCAAGCCATGCAGAGCATGTACCACTTCAAGATCAAGGTCGACCCGGCTTTCGCCTGGGGTGTGCCTGAGCTGATCCGCGAGATCAAGCCTGAAGAAATGAATGTGCCGATCCGCAACAAGCGCTGAGAAATGGATCCCGGGTCAAGCCCGGGATGACAAATTCACAGATCGCAATATGAAGCTGTCACCCCGGACTTGATCCGGGGTCCAGGTTCTTTCTCTCTCTCTTGGCGTTCCACATTTTTTTTGAACCGACTTCATGCTTGAAACCCAAAACCTCACGGTGCGTTTTGGCGGTCATGTGGCGGTCAACGCGGTCTCGTGCCGCTTTGCGCCCGGCACGCTCACGGCCATCGTCGGCCCCAATGGGGCGGGCAAAACTACCTACTTCAACCTGATCTCTGGGCAGTTACCTGCGACCGATGGCACTGTTCAACTGAACGGGCGCGAGCTGACCGGCCTGAGCGCCTCGGCCCGCACCCGCGCAGGGGTAGGCCGGGCGTTTCAGCTGACCAATTTGTTCCCCAACCTGTCGGTACTCGAGAACGTGCGCTTGGCCGTGCAGGCCACCCAAGAAGGCGCACACCGCCGGGGCCTCAATCTTTGGAGCATCTGGAGTGACCACAAGGCTTTGACGAGCCGCGCTTTAGAAATTTTGCAATCCGTGTCGATGACCGCGCAGCAAGACGCCCCGGTGGCCAGTCTGCCGCACGGCGACCAGCGCAAGCTTGAAGTCGCGCTCTTGATGGCGCTGGAGCCCTCGGTCTACATGTTTGATGAGCCCACCGCAGGCATGAGCCACGACGAAGCGCCGGTGATCCTGGATTTGATCCGGCAGCTCAAAAAAGACAAGACCAAAACCATCTTGCTGGTCGAACACAAGATGGACGTGGTGCGCGAGTTGGCCGACCGCATCATCGTGTTGCACAACGGCCAGTTGGTGGCCGATGGCGAACCGAACGAGGTGATCGCATCGCCCATCGTGCAAGAGGCCTATCTGGGCAAAGCCAGGGAGGCCGCATGAGCCAGAACCTGTTAACCCTCGAAGGCGTGCACACGCACATTGGGGCATACCACATCCTGCATGGGGTGGATCTGGTGGTGCCGCGCGGCGAGCTCACCATGCTGCTGGGCCGCAACGGCGCGGGCAAGACCACCACGCTGCGCACCATCATGGGCCTGTGGCAAGCGTCACAAGGACGCATCACTTTTGGTGGTGAAGACATCATGCAGCTGAATACGCCCGCCATTGCACAAAAAAATATTGCGTATGTGCCTGAAAACATGGGCATCTTCTCGGACCTGTCCGTGAAGGAAAACATGCTGCTGGCCGCACGCAGCGCACAAAATGCGGCGCAGATGGACGAGGCGCGTTTGCAGTGGATTTTTAAACTCTTCCCCGCGGTCGAGAAATTCTGGAATCACCCGGCGGGCAAATTGTCCGGTGGGCAAAAGCAGATGCTGGCCGTGTCGCGGGCCATTGTGGAGCCGCGTGACCTACTGATCATCGACGAGCCCAGCAAGGGTTTGGCGCCGGCCATCATCCAGAACATGATCGAAGCCTTCCAGCAGCTCAAGGCCAGTGGCGTGACGATTTTGTTGGTGGAGCAAAACATCCACTTTGCCCAGCAGTTGGGCGATAGCGTGGCGGTGATGGACAACGGCCGTGTGGTGCATACGGGCCGCATGCAGGCGCTGGTCGAAGACACGGCTTTGCAGCAATCCTTGTTGGGGCTGGCTTTATGAAGTTGTTTCAAGACGTGGACATCCGACCTTTGTTGCTGGTGCCGCTGCTGGCTTTGCTGGCGTTTCCGTTCATCGGCTCAGGCTCCACCTGGCTCACGCTCACCGTGGCGGGTCTGGCCATGGGCATGATCATCTTCATCATGGCTTCGGGCCTGACGCTGGTGTTTGGCCTGATGGACGTACTGAACTTTGGCCACGGCCTGTTCATCGCGCTGGGTGCTTTTGTGGCCACCAGCGTGCTGGGCGCCATGGGCGACTGGACGGGCTCTGGCGAGTGGTGGCGCAACATGGTGGCGGTGTTGCCTGCTATGTTGATCGCGATGGCCGTGGCCGCAGCGGTGGGCTTGGCTTTCGAGCGCTTCATTGTGCGGCCGGTTTATGGCCAGCACCTCAAGCAGATCCTGATCACCATGGGCGGCATGATCATTGGCGAAGAACTCATCAAGGTCATCTGGGGGCCTCTACAGATCGCCTTGCCTTTGCCCGAAGCCATGCGTGGCTCGGTGCTGTGGGGGGACGCGGCCATTGAAAAGTACCGCTTGCTGGCCGTGGTGGTGGGTTTGGCGGTGTTCGTCTTGCAGATGTGGGTGTTGGGCCGCACCAAGATCGGTTTGTTGATTCGCGCCGGGGTGCAAAACCGCGAGATGGTCGAGTCGCTGGGCTACCGCATTCAGCGCCTGTTTGTGGGCGTGTTCGTGGTGGGCAGTGCGCTGGCGGGCCTGGGTGGCGTGATGTGGGGCCTGTACCAGCAAAACGTGTTGCCGCAAATGGGCGCCCAGGTCAACGTGTTGATCTTCATCGTCATCATCATTGGCGGTCTGGGCTCCACGGGTGGGGCGCTGATTGGGGCTTTGCTGGTGGGCCTGATGGCTAACTACACCGGCTTTTTGGCGCCCAAGGTCGCGCTGTTTTCAAACATCGCGCTGATGGCGGCGATTTTGCTGTGGCGTCCGCAGGGGGTCTACCCCGTGGCCAACCGTTGAAGGGCAGGGCATGTTGAACCGTTTGATCTCCAACGACCAGCCGCGCAGCCGTTTGCTCGCTGCGGTGCTGATCGTGATCTTGTTGGGCCTGGCCTTTGCACCGTTTTTGTTTCCGGGGGTCAAGGCCTTGTCGGTGGCGGCCAAGGTGCTGATTTTTGTGGTGCTCGTGGTGGGCTTTGATTTGCTGCTGGGCTATACCGGCATCGTGAGTTTTGCCCACACCATGTTCTTTGGCATTGGGGCTTATGGCATTGCGATCTCGTCGAACACTTGGGGGCCGACTTGGGGTGCCATCGGCTTGGGTTTTGCGCTCTCCTTGGGCGTCACGCTGGCTTTTTCTTTGGCCATTGGCCTGTTTTCACTGCGCGTGAGGGCGATCTTTTTCGCCATGATCACCCTGGCCGTGGCCGCTGCTTTTCAGACCCTGGCCTCACAGCTGTCGGACTTCACAGGGGGCGAAGACGGCTTGAGTTTCAAGGTGCCCGAGCTTTTGTCGCCCGGCACCGAGTTCAGCGACGAGCCCTTTTGGGGCGTGTCACTTGACGGACGTTTACTGTCTTATTACCTGCTGTTTGTGCTGGCTTTGGGCATGCTGCTGGCCATGTTGCGCATTGTCAATTCGCCATTTGGACGGGTCTTACAGGCCATCCGCGAAAACGAGTTTCGGGCCGAAGCCATTGGCTACCGGGTTGTGGTTTACCGCACGCTTTCGAGCGTGCTGTCGGCCTTGTTTGCCTGTGTGGCCGGGGCCATGCTCGCGCTTTGGCTGCGCTACAACGGGCCTGACACATCGCTGAGTTTTGAAATCATGATGGACGTGCTCTTGATCGTGGTGATCGGTGGCATGGGCACGGTGTATGGCGCGGCGATTGGTTCTGTGTTGTTTTTGCTGGCGCAAAGCTATTTGCAAGACCTGTTGCGTCTGGCCAGTGAGGCCACAACGGCGCTGCCTTTGTTGTCGGCCCTGTTATCGCCCGACCGCTGGCTGCTGTGGCTGGGCTTGTTGTTTGTGCTGTCGGTGTATTACTTCCCGACCGGCGTGGTCGGGCGCTTGCGCACCCGCGCCGCCTTGAAGTCGTCGTCCCCAAAGCCTGGCCTTGAGGAGGCGTCATGAACTTCACTTCTCAATACATTCAATGCGCCGGGTTGGAAATCCATTACACCGACTGGGGTCAGGCCGAAAAGGGCACGGTGATTGCGTGGCACGGCCTGGCCCGCACGGGCCGGGACATGGACGAGTTGGCCGCGCACCTGAGCGCACGCGGATGGCGCGTGATTTGCCCCGACACGGTG
Organism: Limnohabitans sp.; assembly: GCA_044361935.1. Lineage (GTDB taxonomy): Bacteria > Pseudomonadota > Gammaproteobacteria > Burkholderiales > Burkholderiaceae_C > Limnohabitans_A. The sequence continues at coordinate 5,905 of JBIKHW010000103.1, forward strand.
GGGCGCGGTCTGTCGCAGTGGAGTGCCGACCCTGAAAATGAATACTGTCTTGCCTTTTACGCCCGTCTGGCGCGTGAACTGATGGACAACCTGCAACTGCGGGCGGTGCATTGGGTGGGCACCTCCATGGGGGGGGCGATCGGCACGGTGTGCGCCTCCGGCTTGCTGGAGCCCACGCTCAAGCACCGTATTTTGAGTTTGACGCTGAACGACAACGCCCCTGAGTTGGCGTCGGCCGCCATTGAGCGCATCAAGACTTACGCGGGCAGCCCACCAAGCTTTGCCACGGTGACCGAGCTGGAGGCTTTTTTACGGCAGGTTTACCAGCCCTTCGGTTGGCTCAGTGAGGCGCAATGGCGTCGCCTGACCGAGACTTCGGCGCGCCGCCTACCCAATGGCCGCGTCACACCGCATTACGACCCGGCCTTGGCTTTGCAGCTGACGGCTCACCCTGACGATTACCTGATCTGGCCGCATTACGACGCACTGAATTTACCCGTGTTGCTGCTGCGCGGGGTGGCGTCGGACTTGGTATTGCCCACAACCGCTGAGGACATGCGCCGCCGGGGCCCTGGCGCACATGGTTTGCTCAAGCACATCGAGGTGCCCGGCTGCGGTCATGCCCCGGCGCTGAATGTGCTGCAGCAACTCGAGTGGGTGACCGAATTCATTGAATCCGCCTGACACAGACAGGGCTTGATTTTGCGGGGAAAGTGCAAGGCGATGGCGAGGACCATGCCATTTTTCTTAGCATGTCGCAATGATTATGGGGAGCCAAATCAACAGCAGCTGCATGGGTGTTTCCACTCTGGTGGATGGGCTCAGTTTGGAAGCAAAATAATCACTTCATTTTTTGGAGTTTTTTTCATGAAGTCCTACAAGCTCTTGCCATTGCTGGCCCTGTTGGCGGCGAATGCCCAAGCCCAAAACCGTGAAGTCAACATCATTTGTTCGGCCCAAGCCGCTTGGTGCAGCATGATTGCGGTCACTTTTGAAAAGAGCCAAGGCATCAAGGTCAACATGACGGCCAAGGGCTCGGGCGAGGCGATTGCCCAGCTGGCCGCAGAAAAAGCCAATCCCAAAACCGACATCTGGTTTGGTGGCACTGGCGATCCGCATCTGCAAGCGGCCGAGCAAAACCTGAGCCTTGAATACAAATCGCCCACACTGCCCAAGCTGCACGATTGGGCGCAGAAGCAAGCGGCCCAGGCCGGGTACAAAACTGTGGGCATTTATTCCGGCCCCTTGGGCTTTGGCTACAACACCGAGCTGCTGGCCAAGAAAAAGCTGCCCGTGCCCAAAACCTGGGGTGACCTGCTCAAGCCGGAGTACAAAGGCGAAATCCAGTCGGCCAACCCGGCGTCCAGCGGCACGGCCTACACCATGATCGCCACCCTGGTGCAGCTCATGGGCGAAGAGAAAGCCTTTGAGTACCTCAAGGGTTTGCACAAAAACATCAGCACCTATACCCGTTCGGGCACCGGCCCCATCAAGGCCGTGGCGCGTGGCGAAACAGCGGTGTCGATCAGCTTTGTGCACGACGGGCCCGGTGAAAAAGCCCAGGGCTTTCCCATCGAGACCATCACACCGGCCGATGGCACAGGGGCGGAAATTGGCTCCATGTCCATCGTTCGCGGCAGCCGCAACCTCGAAGCCGCCAAGAAGTTTTACGAGTGGGCCTTGACACCTTCGGCGCAAGAGCTCGCAGCAGCCACTTTGCAGTTCCAGCTGCCTTCGCACAAAGAGGCCAAGGTGGACCCGCGTGTGCCGGACTTCCGCAAGATCAAGATGATCAATTACGACTACGCCAAATACGGCCAGACGGCCGAGCGCCGCCGCTTGATCCAGCGTTGGGAAAAAGAAGTCAATTCGCTGCCGCGCTGAGTGAAAGTTTGAGATGAATCCAGCGTTGCGTTTGCAGCGCGCTTTGCAAGGGTGGGTCCTTTTGGGCTTGCTCAGCTTTGCGCTGCTGCCTTGGTATTTTTTGCAGCAAATGTCTTTGGTGCAGGCCTTGCCTGGCGTTTGGGCTGGGGCCGAAACGGCCAGCGGTTGGGCGCAGGCCTTACAACATGGTCGGCCTTGGTTGTGGTCGGCTGCGCTGGGCTTGGGCTGCTGCGCCTTGGCGGTCATTCGGCCTTGGCCTGCCCGCCAGCAAGGTGCTCTGTTGTTGCTGGGCAGCATGACAGGCTTGCTGGGGCTGCTGGGCAGTGGTTTTGCCATTGGGGCCACGGGCTGGGCTTTTGCCTCGCTGGAATCATTGTGGGGCGCTTTGCCAGTTGGCCAGTACGGCATGGGCTGGGGGGCCGCGTTGGTCCTGCTCAGCTTGTTGGTGCTTTTGGGCGCTGCGCTGGCGCGTTTGGGCGGTTTTCGGGGCGATGTGTTTGTGGCCGCAGCGGTGGTCGCCTGCACGGCGCTGCTGGCGCTGTTTGTGGTGTACCCGGTCCTGCGCTCCTTGGTGGCGGCCTGGGTGGACGATGCGGGCGCTTATGCCTGGACGCATCTGTTTGATCGCATGGCCACCGAGCGGGTTTGGAGCTTGGGTTGTGTGTCAGGCGAAGGCCGCTGCGGTGTGGCCTGGAACACCCTTTGGCTGGCTTTCTTTACCGCCACCGGGACCACCATCATGGGCACTTTGCTGGCTTTGTGGTCCGAGCGGGGTGGCACCCGTCTGGCCAAACCCTTGAACATCCTGGCCATGTTGCCCATCATCACGCCCCCATTTGTGGTTGGCTTGGGGCTCATCCTTTTGTTTGGCCGTGCGGGCTTGTTCAACCAAGGGTTGGAGTGGGCCTTCGGTATCGAGCCCGGGCGCTGGTTTTATGGCGTGTTTGGCATCTGGCTGGCGCAGATGTTTGCCTTCACCCCCATTGCTTTCTTGATCATGCGTGGCGTGGTGCAGGGCGTGAGCCCGAGCATGGAGGAGGCCGCACAAACCCTGCGTGCCAGCCGCATGAAAACCTTCTGGACGGTGACGCTGCCCCTGCTCAAGCCCGGTCTGGCGAATGCTTTCTTGGTGGGTTTCATTGAAAGCATGGCCGATTTCGGCAACCCGATCATTTTGGGCGGGCAGTACGCGGTGCTGTCCACTGAGATCTTTTTTGCCATTGTGGGTGCAGCGCTCGACCCTGGCATGGCAGCAGCGCTGGCTCTGGTGCTCACCAGTTTTGCGCTGACGGTGTTTTTGGTGCAGCGCCGGGTACTCTCGGGCAGCAGTTTCACCACCGTCTCGGGAAAGGGCGATGCGGGCGTGGCCATGGCGTTGCCGCCTGCGGTGCTGCGTGTGTGCCGCAGCGTGGCGGGGCCTTGGTTGTTTTTTACTGTGGTGGTGTACCTGTTTGCGTTTGCGGGCGGCTTTGTGCAGACCTGGGGGCGCGACTTCACGTTCACGCTGGTGCATTTCAAGACCGCGTTTGACGTGCAGCAGGGCGAGTTTGGCTGGGTGTTCGCGGGCACGGCCTGGAAGTCGCTTTTTACCACGCTCAGCTTGTCGGCCATGGCTGCGCCCATTTGTGCTGTTGTGGGTTTGCTGATGGCTTGGCTGCTGGCGCGCACCGAATTTCGGGGCAAAGCGGCGTTCGAGTTTTCAGCGCTGTTGACCTTTGCCATTCCGGGCACGGTGCTGGGCGTGAGCTACATCCTGGCCTTTAACGTGCCGCCTGTGGAGCTGACGGGCACCGGGCTGGTCATTGTGCTGTGTTTTGTGTTTCGTAACCTACCGGTGGGCGTGCGGGCGGGCAC
>JBIKHW010000104.1:0-9619 GCA_044361935.1 Limnohabitans sp.
GAGTGGCTCAACAGACGCAGACCTCGGCACGGTGGACGAGTTCAGCGAAGACGGCGTGATCATGAGCCCGTTGGCGGCCTTCCTGACCCATGCTTCGCTTGAAGCAGGCGACAACCAGGCGCAAGCCGGTGAAGACGCGGTGCAGCTCATGACCGTGCACGCCAGCAAGGGGCTGGAGTTTGACGCGGTGTTCATCACCGGCCTGGAGGAGGGCCTGTTCCCGCACGAAAACGCGATGAACGACTTTGACGGCCTTGAAGAAGAGCGCCGCCTGATGTACGTGGCCATCACCCGCGCCCGCAAGCGTTTGTACCTGAGCCATTCGCAAACCCGCATGCTGCACGGCCAGACCCGCTACAACCTCAAAAGCCGCTTTCTGGACGAGTTGCCCGAAGAGTGCCTGAAGTGGGTCACGCCCAAAAACAGCGGCTTCTCTAACTTGGGTCAGGCCGCGAGCGGAGGTGCCAGCGCCCCGGGTGGCGGGTGGCCACAAACCCCGGCCTTCAACCGCCATGCCCGCCCGGCCTGGGGGCAAAGCAGCCTGAGCACCGAAACCTACAAAAGCCCACCCGTGCCGGTGCAAAAAGCCGCGCCCGAGCACGGTATCTCGGCGGGCAAAAATGTCTTCCACACCAAGTTCGGTGAGGGCAAAGTGTTGGCCGTGGAGGGCGTGGGGGTCGATGCCCGTGCCCAGGTCAACTTCCCACGCCATGGGGTGAAATGGCTGGCGCTGAGCGTGGCTAAACTCACGGTGGTGTAAACCCATTCCTGTTCTGAAAGTCTCCATGAAAATCGCCCAAAACACCGTCGTCACCATGCAGTACAAAGTGACCAACGCCCAAGGCCAATTGCTGGACAAGGCGCAAGAGCCCACCTCATATTTGCACGGCGGCTATGACAACACCTTTCCCAAAATCGAAGCCGCCCTCGAAGGGCAGGTTGTGGGCTTTGCCACCACCTTGAAGCTGACCCCGGCCGACGCCTTTGGCGAGCGCGACGAGAGCTTGGTGCAAACCATTCCCAAAAGCGAGTTTCCACCCGGGGTCAAAGTGGGTGGCCAGCTGCGCGGGCGCACCCCCGATGGGCGCGAGCAGGTGTTCAACGTGCTCAAAATCAAGGGCGACCAGGTGATCTTGGACGGCAACCACCCTTGGGCCGGGCAGCACCTGACGCTGAGCCTGAAGGTGACGGAAGTGCGGGCGGCCTCAGCCGAAGAGGTGACGCACCGCCACGCACACGGTGCACACGGTCACCACCACTGAGCTTTTTAATTGGGCCGATCCGCGCTGGCGGGCGGCTCGTCGTAGACATCGGTCGAGAAGCAGTCCCGCACCGAAAACAGCATCGAGGTGAAGAACATGGCTGCCACCATCAGTGCCAAGGGCATGAAGATGGCCGTCATCAGGCCGGGGTTGCCCAAGAGGCTGGAGATCAGCAGCGCCAGGACCCCGGACAACATGAAAACCACACCCCAGGCGAACACATACACCACAAAGGCCTTGAGGTTGCGCCAGCAGGCCATGAAGCTGAAAAACAGGCTTTTGACTGCCGGCATGCCGTACCAGTGCACCAGAGCGGGTGCGTGCCAGAACATCATGGACAGCGGCACATAAAACAGCATGGACACCCACAGGGCGGTCTGAAACGAGTCGGCTGTGACCACTTCGGGCGTCATGGCTTGGCCACCAAAGTAGACCTTGGCAAAGGTGCCGCCATCGGCCAGGGTGGACAAGAACATGACCACCAAGAAAATCACCGCGTACAAGCCACCCAAATGGAACATGGTTTTGCGGTAAGGCCCGTCTTTGAAGGCCACAAACAACACACTGGGCATGGGGAACTTGCCTTCAGAAGCCATTTGGGTCGCAGCCATCATGCCCAGCGTCAGTGGGGGCAAGACGATGAGGGCCAATGCGCTGCCCACGAAAGGCACGATGGACACGATCGACACCGTGGCCATGAACAAAAAGAACAGGCCGGACAAAGCCAGCGGCTGACGCCAGAAGGTGCGCATACCTTGGCGGACCCATTTGAGGCCAGTTTTGGCGGGAACAATTCGCAGGTTCATGGTGTTCAGACGAGGTCGGACAAGGTAATGGGCTGAAGCACCCGGCTGCGCAAAACGCGTTCGAAATGGGTCGGGTCGTGTGGGGTGAGCATGGCCGCTTCGCGGGGCAGATGGTAGTCCCACAGCCGTGAAATCCAAAAACGCAAAGCCCCTGCACGCAAAAGGGCAGGCAGCAACTCACGTTCTGCTGCGCTCAAGGGGCGAACTCGGTTGTAGGCCTGCGCCATGGCCCGGGCACGTTCAGCAACGTGCACGCCCGTGGGCAGGTCGATGCACCAGTCGTTCAGGCAAACGGCCAAGTCAAACAGCCAGGTGTCCACACCCGCAAAGTAAAAGTCAAAAAAGCCCGTCAGCTGCTCGCCGTCGAACATGACGTTGTCGCGGAACAGGTCGGCGTGCACCGGACCCCGCGGCAGGGCGGCATAGGCTGCGCCCTCGGCGATGTGATTTTGGAAGGCCAGTTCGCTGCGCAGCAGGGCAGCTTGGGGACCATCGAGGTGCGGCAGCACCACAGGCACGGTCTCGTTCCACCAAGGCAGACCGCGCAAATTGGGCTGGCTGCGGTTGTAATCGGCCCCGGCCAGGTGCATGCGTGCCAGCATGTCGCCCAACGCAGCGCAGTGCACTGCTTGGGGTTGCAACTGGCTCTTGCCCATCAGTTTGTTGACCACGGCGGCTGGTTTGCCGCAAAGGGTGTGCAGCACATCGCCGTCGCGGTTGGCGGCCGGATCGGGCACCGGTATGCCGCGCCCAGCCAAGTGCTTCATCAGGAACAGGTAAAACGGCAGTTGCTCGTGCGTCAGGCGCTCGAAAAGGGTGAGCACGTACTCACCTTGATCGGTGGTGGCGAAGTAGTTGGTGTTTTCAATCCCACCCTCAATGCCGCGCAAGGCCGTGAGCTGGCCCAGGTTCAGGGCTTGCATCAGGTCGTTGGCCTGGGTTTCGGTGACTTCGGTGAATACCGCCATGGGGGAGAAAACCGTCAAAGCGCCAGAGGGGTCTGGCTTGGGTGAGCAAAACACGGATTGTAGAGGGCGAAAAGACCCAAAGGACCCGCAAAGGGCTGACTGCGCTGGGCCGATGTGGCAAAGCGAAGCGCCTCTGAGGCCCAGCGCAGTCAGCCCTTTGCGGGTCTGCCCGGGTTTGCCCAGAACTGGCGTGGAGATCGGGTGGCTGGGCCTGCACCAGGGTTCAGAGGCGCTTCGCTTTGCCACATCACCCTGGCGCAGGTCCAGCCACCCGATCATGGGATCGTTGACGGTAAAGCCCTTAACCCGGTACACAATCAGGGGATGAGCGAAAACACCCCCGACACCTCCAAACCGACCCTCTTGCTGGTCGATGGTTCCAGCTACCTGTACCGCGCCTTCCACGCCATGCCCGATTTGCGGGCCGGGCCGGGCGACCCGAGCAGCCCTGCCACCGGGGCCATTCGCGGCATGATCAACATGATGGAGCGCCTGCGCAAGGATGTGCCGGCTGTGTATGCCGCCTGCGTGTTCGACGCCAAAGGCCCGACTTTTCGTGACGAGCTGTACCCCGAGTACAAAGCCAACCGCAGCCCCATGCCCGACGATTTGCGCTCGCAGATCGAGCCGATCCACGAACTGGTGCGCCTGATGGGCTGGACCGTGCTGGACGTGCCGGGCGTGGAAGCCGACGACGTGATCGCCACCTTGGCGCATGTGGCCGCGCAGCAAGGCATCCAAGTGACCGTGTCAAGTGGCGATAAGGACTTGAGCCAACTGGTCAACGAGCACATCACCATCATTGACACCATGAACGGCAAGGTGCGCGATGTGGCGGGCGTGACGGCCGAGTTTGGCGTGCCGCCCTCGCTCATGATCGACTACCAGACCCTGGTGGGCGACACAGTGGACAACGTGCCCGGCGTGGCCAAGGTGGGCCCCAAGACGGCGGCCAAATGGCTGATGGAATACGGCTCGCTCGACAATTTGATGGTGCACGCTCATGAGATCAAAGGTGTGGCGGGCGAGAATCTGCGCCAGGCGGTGGACTGGCTGCCCAAAGGCCGCGCCCTGGTGTCCATGAAAACCGATTGCGACCTGAGCGGCTGGGTGCCTGATCTGCCATCGCTCGCCAGCTTGCACCTGCACGCGCCCGACAAAGACAAGCTGCTCAATTTTTACCAAACCTATGGCTTCAAAGGGCTGGTGCAGTCGCTGGGCGGGACCGTGCCTGCGCCTGTGGCCAAATCCAAAGCGGCTAAGCCCAAAGACACAGGCATGGGGGATTTGTTTGGATCTGCATCTGACGACGAGCCTGCAGCTGCCCCCGTACTCGACACCGCAGCCAGCTCGGTGCAAGGCGAATTGAAATACGACACGCTGCTCGACTGGGCCGCATTCGACACCTGGCTGGCCCGCATCGAACAAGCCCCGCTCACCGCCATCGACACCGAAACGACCTCGCTGGATGCCATGCGGGCCGAAATCGTTGGCATTTCACTCAGCGTCACGCCCGGCGAGGCGGCCTACATCCCGCTGGCGCACAACGGCCCGGGTGCGCCCGAGCAGCTGCCGCTGGCCGATGTGCTGGCCAAGCTCAAGCCTTGGCTGGAAAACCCGGCCCGCCACAAGCTGGGCCAGAACATCAAATACGACCGCCATGTGTTCGCGAACCACGGCATCGAGGTGCAGGGCTACGCGCACGACACCATGCTGGAGAGCTATGTGCTCGAAGTGCACAAGCCGCATGGCCTGAGCAGTCTGGCCGAGCGCCATGTGGGCCGCCGGGGCGTGACCTACGAAGACCTGTGTGGCAAGGGTGCGCACCAGATTCCGTTTGCGCAGGTGGATGTGGACAAAGCCGCGCACTACTCCTGCGAAGACTCTGACCAGTGCCTCGACGTGCATTTGGCGCTGTGGCCGCAGATCGAGGCGCATGCCGGTCTCAAGTACGTCTACGAGCTGGAGATCGCTACCAGCGAATCTCTTTACCGCATCGAGCGCAATGGCGTGCTGATCGACGCGCCCACGCTGGCCGCTCAAAGCCAAGCGCTGGGCGAACGCATTGTTCAGCTCGAAACCGAGGCTTACGAGATCGCAGGCCAGCCTTTCAACTTGTCCAGCCCCAAGCAGTTGGGTGAGATCTTTTTTGACAAGCTGGGCCTGCCCGTCATCAAGAAAACCGCCACGGGCGCACGCAGCACCGACGAAGAGGTGCTGGAAAAACTGGCCGAAAACTACCCGCTGCCCGCCCGCATCTTGGAGCACCGCAGCCTGGCCAAGCTCAAGGGCACTTACACCGACAAACTGGCGCAGCTGGCCTTGCCGCGCACGGGCCGGGTGCACACGCATTACGCGCAGGCCGTGGCCGTGACGGGCCGCCTGTCGAGCAACGAGCCCAACCTGCAAAACATCCCGGTCCGCACCGCAGAAGGCCGCAAGGTGCGCGAGGCCTTTGTGGCCCCCGCAGGCCGCGTGATTGCCAGCGCCGACTACAGCCAGATTGAGCTGCGCATCATGGCGCACCTGAGCGACGACCCGGCTTTGCTGAAGGCCTTTCATGAAGGCCTGGACGTGCACAAGGCCACGGCCGCCGAGGTGTTTGGCGCAACGCCCGACACCGTGACCAGCGAGCAGCGCCGCTACGCCAAAACCATCAACTTCGGCCTGATTTACGGCATGAGCGCCTTTGGTTTGGCCAAAGCGCTGGGCATCGACAACACGGCGGCCAAGAACTACATCACCCGTTACTTCGAGCGTTTTGCGGGCGTCAAACACTACATGGACGCCACCCGTGAACAGGCCAAGGCGCTGGGTTATGTCGAGACCGTGTTTGGCCGCCGCTTGATGCTGCCCGAGATCAACAGCCCCAACGGCCCGCGCCGCGCCGGGGCCGAGCGTGCCGCCATCAACGCCCCCATGCAGGGCACAGCGGCCGATTTGATCAAGCTGAGCATGGTCGCCGTGCAAAAAGCGCTGGACGAACAAGGCAAGGCCACCCGGGTCATCATGCAGGTGCACGACGAACTGGTGTTCGAGGTGCCCGAATCAGAAGTGGAATGGGTGCGCACCGAGGTGCCGCGCATCATGGCGGGTGTGGCTGACCTGAAAGTGCCACTCTTGGCCGAAGTGGGCTTTGGTCCGAATTGGGAGCAGGCGCACTGAACGGTTTCACAGCTGAGTGCGCAGCGTCCAAATTTCGGGGAAGAGCACCGTGTCGAGCATCTTGCGCAAATAGCTCACGCCGCCTGTGCCGCCCGTGCCGAGTTTGAAGCCGATCACGCGCTCCACAGTGGTCACATGCCGAAAGCGCCACAGGCGGAAGGCGTCTTCCAGATCGGTGAGTTCTTCGCCCAGTTGGTACAGGTCCCAGTGCTGCTGCGGGTTGCGGTAGACGACCAGCCAGGCGTTTTCGACCGCAACGCTTGCCGGGTAGGGCTGACGCCAATCGCGTTGGGTGTGGGTGTTCGGCACATCGAGGCCTCGGCGTTGCAAAAGGCGCAAGCATTCGTCGTACAACGAGGGCGCTTCGTAGGCGGCCTGCACGGTGGCCGACAGGTCAGGGCGGTGCGCGTGGGGCTGCAGCATGGCCGCGTTCTTGTTGCCCATCGCAAACTCGATGCAACGGTATTGCCAGCTTTGAAAACCGCTCGACTGCGCCAAGTAAGGGCGAATGGCGCTGTATTCGGGAGGCGTCATGGTGGCCAGCACGTCCCAGGCGTGCACTAACTGCTCCATGATCCGGCTGACGCGGGCGAGCTTTTTGAAGGCGTCGGGCAATTGGTCTTGGGCGATGCCCGCCATGGCGGCCTGCAGCTCGTGCAGCATCAGCTTCATCCACAGCTCGCTGGTCTGGTGCTGCACGATGAACAGCATCTCGTTGTGGTCGGGCGAGAGCGGTTGCTGCGCGTTCAGGATGGCGTCGAGTTGCAGGTAGTCGCCGTAGCTCATGCGGCCATCAAAGTCGAGTTGGGCTTTTTCATCGTGCACGATGCGCTCGCCTGTGGCATCGCCCGCTGCGGCGCTGGCGCTGGCCGTGTTGGAGGCAGAGGCTGAAGAGAAAGGGCAGGAACTCATTGCAGGTCTTTCATGTCACAGCGTTCTTTTGCACAAAGCGGGCGTCTTGCCATTCGCCACTTTCCATGACTTGGCAAAGGTGTTCAGCGGCCTGCCACACGTCGGCATAGCCCACATACAGCGGCGTGAAACCAAAGCGCAAGATGTCGGGGTGCTGGCCGCCATCGCCCGCCCTGAAGTCGCCAATCACGCCGCGCGCGATCAGGGCTTGTACGATGGCGTAGGCGCCTTCGGCGCGTGTCAGGCTCACTTGCGAGCCGCGCAGGGCTTCTTCGGCCGGGGTGGCGATGCCAAAGCCCTGCCCGTGCAGGCGCGTGCGCACCAGCTGCATGAACAGGCCCGTGAGCGCCAGCGACTTTTGGCGCAGCGCAGCCATGCCGCCCAGCGACTCGGCAGCCAAAAAGGCGTCCAGACCGCAGTCGAGCGCAGTCAGGCTCAAGATGGGTTGCGTGCCGCATTGGTAGCGGGTGATGCCTTGAGCAGGTTGGTAATCGGGGGTGAAGGCAAACGGTGCGGCGTGGCCCCACCAACCGGCCAGCGGCTGCCAAAAGCGGTCGGTGTGTTCAGGGCGAACCCACACAAAAGCGGGCGCGCCGGGGCCACCGTTCAAGTATTTGTAGCCGCAACCCACCGCAAAGTCGGCCCCCGAGCCGTGCAGGTCCACAGGCACCGCGCCTGCGCTGTGCGCCAAGTCCCACACGGTGAGGATGCCGTGCGAGTGGGCCTGTGCGGTGAGGGCCTGCATGTTGTGCATGGCCCCGGTGCGGTAGTTCACATGGGTGAGCATGAGCACGGCCACATCGGCTTGCAAGGCGGCTGCGATCTCATCGGCTTCGACCAGTTGCAGCGTGAAACCGCGCTCTTTGCACAAGGCTTCTGCGATGTACAGGTCGGTGGGGAAGTTACTGCGCTCGCTGACGATTTTGGTTTTGTGGGGGTGGTCGGCCTTGGCAATGTGCAGCGCTGCTGCCAGCACTTTGAATAGGTTGATTGAGGTGCTGTCCGCCGCGATCACTTCGCCAGGCTGGGCACCGATGACGCGGGCAATCTTGTTGCCCACGCGCTGGGGCAGGGTGAACCAGCCTGCTGTGTTCCAGCTTTTGATCAGGTCGGTGCCCCATTCGTGCGTCACGGCATGGGATACGCGGGCTGGCGCGGTTTTGGGCAGCACGCCCAGCGAGTTGCCATCCAGGTAAATCACGCCGGGTGGCAAATCGAATTGCTCGCGCAGGCTGCGCAGCGGGTCTTGTTGGTCCAGCAGCTCGCAGTCTTGCAGGGTAGGGGTGAGGTTCATCATAGGTGTGTTTTTCAAAGAGTGTTTCAAAGTTCGCGCAAGACCGCCCGCACCGGGCTGGCGTCTGCGGTCATGAGTTTCAGGGGCAGGGCGATCAGCTCGTAATCGCCTTCGGGCACCTCGTCGAGCAGCAGGTTTTCCAGCACACGCAGGCTGCGCTGGCGAATGGCTTGGTGGCTGGGCAATGCTTTGCTGTCGGCCGGGTCGATGCTGGCGCTGTCGGTGCCGATCAGCAGCACGCCCAGGTCGGCCAGGTGCTGCACGCAGGCGGGGTCAAAGGCGGTGAGTTGGGTGTCGAATTGTTGGCGCGGAAACTGGCGGTAGGTGCGCACCAGCAGCCGCTCGGGCACGTCGTTCAGGGCGTGCTGCAGGTGGGCGATGGTGATCAAGGGGCCCGCGTCCAGCGCGTGGATGACGCGGCAGCGGCCCAGAAAGGGCAGCAGGTCCAAGGAGCCAACAGCCGCGCCTTGCGGGTTGTAATGCAGTGGGGCATCGGCGTGTGCGCCCACATGCGGCGACAGGGTGATGGCGCTCACGTTGACGGGGCATGTGTCCGACAGCTTGGCGGCCCATTGCTGGGTGTAAGGCGTGTCGCCCGGAAAGACCGGGCTTTGCGCATCAACAGGCGGAGAAATGTCCCAAAGTTTTTTCATGGTGAGCGAAGGTAGCACCGCCCAAAAAACCGTGGTGTCGGTTATTTCCAACACCCATGAAATTCAGACGTTCAGCGCAGGCAGGCCGTGGCGTCGCCGCGCTTGCTCGCAGGCGGGGCTGCCTTCTTCAAACTCGCGGCAAGGCGAAGGCCGCCATTCGTAAATGCCGCAAATGGCTTTTTCACCGGTCTTGCCATAGAGCGCGGCGCAACGCGGCGGGCTGTGGTCGGTGCCGCGCATGCGGCAGGTTTGCTCGGTAATCGGCGAGGCTAAGCCCGCAGGCACATCGCCGCCGCTTTCTTCGTATTCATACACAGAAAAGTCCACACGGAAGCTCACACAGCAAGCGCCGCAGGTGGTGCAATTGGACATGGGGTGAAAAGGGGAATGGACCCCGGATCAAGTCCGGGGTGACAGGTGGATTGAAGGCCGAGGGTTTTGTCATACCGGGCTTATATGGATGCCTCCCGGATAGCAAGAAGAATTTGTCCTATGTTGTGAAGAAGTCGGCTGCTTAGCTTATATCCGGCCTTGATCGCGTGGTTCGTCCGGTTTCCCG
>JBIKHW010000105.1:0-9605 GCA_044361935.1 Limnohabitans sp.
CCGAGCGACGACAGCGCGACGTGCTCATGAACCCAATCGGGCATGTGGGCCGCTGGCTTAAGTTACTCGCCCCAAGTTGGGTGGATCGCATGGCCTGGGCTGCCCTGAAAAAGTCCGACACACAGCGCTGAACAGCCCCCACCCCAACCGGCAAGCTCAGGCTTTGGGCTGCTTCTTAGGTCGCGCCCAGTTCGCGATGCCGACCTGCTTGCCGCGCGCCACGCTGAGCGAGCCAGGCTCGGTGCTCTTGGTGATGGTGGAGCCGCCGCCCACGGTGCCCCCAGCACCGATGGTGACGGGGGCGACCAGCACGCAGTTGCTGCCGATGTGCACGTCGGCCTCAATCACGGTGCGGTGCTTGTTGGCCCCGTCGTAATTGGCGGTGATGCTGCCCGCGCCGTAGTTGACGCGCTCGCCCACTGTGGCGTCGCCCAAATAGGCCAGGTGGTTGGCTTTGGCGCCTTTGGCCATCGTTGAGTTCTTCACCTCCACAAAGTTGCCGATGTGCACTTCGGCGCCCAGCTGCGCACCCGGACGCAGACGGGCAAAGGGGCCAATCAGCGCGCCCTCGCCCACCGTAACGCCCAGCTTTTCGCCATCAATGTGGGTGAAGGGGTGAATCACCGCGCCCGCCGCGATGGTGCAATTGGCGATGACACAATTCGCGCCGATTTTCACGCCTTCGCCCAATGAAACGCGGCCTTCAAAAATGCAGTTCACGTCGATCTCGACGTCTTGCGCGCAGACCAGTTGGCCACGCAGGTCAAAGCGGGCGGGGTCTTTCAGGCGCACGCCTTGCTCCATGAGTTGGATGGCTTGGCGGTGTTGGTGGGCGCACTCCAGCTCAGCCAGTTGCACCGGGCTGTTGATGCCGGCCACTTGGAGGGAGTCGCTAATCTTGTGGGCCACCACGGACACACCGTCGGCCACAGCAAACTTGACCACATCGGTCAGGTAGTACTCGCCTTGGGCGTTCTGGTTGTCCAGCCGCCCCAGCCAGGCTTTGAGCAGACGCGCGGGAACGGCCATGATGCCGCTGTACACCTCTTGGATTTGGCGCTGCGCGTCACTGGCATCTTTGTGCTCAACGATGGCTTGAACCTGAATGCCCTCGCGCACGATGCGGCCATAACCCGTGGGGTCGGCAAAGTCGATGGTGAGCAGCGCCAGCTTGTCACCACCACATTGCGCGATCAGCGCTTGCAGGGTGTCCGCTTGGGTCAAAGGCACGTCGCCCGACAAAACCACCACCACCCCATCGTCAAGCAGCACGGGCACGGCTTGCTGCACGGCGTGGCCGGTGCCCAACTGCGGCTCCTGGCGCACGCACCGCACGGCCATGGCCTGGCCCGGGGCCAGCACCAGCGGCTCAACCTGATCAGCCCCGTGGCCGGTGATGACCACCGCCGAGCGGGCATTGAGCTGAGCGGCCGTGTTCAGCACGTGCTGCACCAGCGGCACACCGGCCAGGCACTGCAGCACCTTGGGCAACCGGCTTTTCATGCGGGTGCCTTTGCCCGCGGCCATGATGACGACGTCAATGGGGAAATGGGGGGTGGTCATGGGGTGCACACTTTCTCGGTTGGCCACAAACAGGGGGCGGCTTCGCCCGTGGTTAAATTATCGCTGCCCCAGATCGGGCCTATGATTCGCCAAAAAGGGCATTTTTGATATGTGTCAATTTCGATTTGGCTTACCTGGGGCTGTTTTAGCAGGCGCTTTGCTGCTTGTTGGTTGTGGCGGCACAGAGGTGCAGGATTCACGCAATTTGGTGAGTGCAACTTGTGACTCGACCATTTTGTGGGCCGGCCGACCAGCCCTTTCAGGTTCGCAGATACCGGACAACGACATCGACGGCATCACCGTCACTTGGGACAACCAAAATTGCACTTTGACATCCGTCTCAACTGCCAAACTGGAGATTTGCATGAACCACACCAACCCTGTTGACTTGGAGTGGTCAATCACGCCACCCAATTCAACAAACACGCTGGCGCTGCCTTCACCGACTCATTTGGGTGTGTCCTGTGACTTTGACCAAGGCCAACTCCACAGCCTTGATCTGTTGCCTACAACCGGCACCAATCCGGTCACAAAGGGGGCCTGGGCGCTGCAGGTCAAGGACCGCGCACTTGGCAATACCGGTACGTTTAGGCAGTGGCGAGTGATTTTGCAGGGCCTGCAATGATCCGCCCCCTTCTCGCCGTCGCAGCTCTGTTGCTTTTGCAAGCGTGCAGCGCCATCAAGCTCGGTTACCAGCAGTTGCCCACCCTGTCGTATTGGTGGCTCGACAACACGGTCTCGTTCAGCGGTAACCAGACACCTGCGGCCAAGGAGGCGATTGACAAGCTCTACCAATGGCACCGCCGCGAAGAGTTGCCTGGCTATGCTGCGTTGCTGCAACGCACTGCCGAGCTGAGCGCAGGGCCAGTGCAGCCCGAGCAGCTGTGCCGCTTGATTGATGAGGTGCAAGTCCGGCTCGACACCCTGATGCGCCAAGCAGTGGCGCAGGCCGCCCCCGTAGCCATGGCTCTTGGGCCGCGCCAGCTCAGCCACATGGCAAGGCACTGGGAGCAGCAAAACGAAGAATGGGAAAAGGAATGGCTCCAGGGTGACACCGACGCCCGAATGGAGCGCCGCCTGGACAGGGCCCTTAGCCGCTACAACTCGTTTTACGGCGATTTGAGCGGGACACAAATCGCCTTGATCAAGGCTCAATTGGCGCAGTCCCCATGGACGGCCGAATGGGGTCGGCGTGACCGCCAGCGCCGCCAGCAGGATTTGCTGTCGGCGCTGCAGCGCATCACGCAAAGCAAACTGACTCAGGCGCAGGCCGAAGCACAGCTTTGGGGCGTGTGGCAGCGCTGGCTGCAGCCGCCCGATGCAGGGCAACGCGCAGTTGTGCAGACTTTGTCGCAACGTGCTTGTGAGAACCTGGCGCAGCTGCACAACACGACTACTCCCGAGCAACGCGTTCGTGCAGCACGGCGCTTGCGCGCCTATGAGCGGGATCTGCTGGACTTGAACCGGCCCTGATCACCCGCACCGATGACCCGGCCTGAAGGCCCGATTCGCCATGTATTGCCCACAAAAAAACCCGCCGTGATTCGGCGGGTTTTTTGATGGGTCTGCAGCAGGGCTCAGCTTTGCAGCGCTTGCCACATCTCCATGTCGCGCTCAGCCGTCCAGATGCGAGGATTCTTGATGCCGCTGGCTTCGTCATAAGCGCGCGTCACGTCAAACGGCAGGCAGTGCTCGTAAATGAACACATGGCCAAACACCGGGTCCATGCTTTGGCGGGTGTGGGCCATGGCGGCTTTGAGGTCCATCTTGGCAGCAACGGCTTCCTTGCCGGCCTTGTACAAAGTCTCCACCCAGCGCTTGGTGTAGTCCAAGGCCTTGTTGACGTTGGCGTTGCCTTTCATGGCTTCGCCCCGGCCGGGCACGATAAATTCGGCATTCAAGGCGCGCAGGGCTTCGAGCGTGGCAGGCCACTCTTCGAGTTGCGCATCGCCCGTGTACACACCGGCTTCATACTCGACCAAGTCTCCGCTGAACAGCACTTTTTCTTCTTCCACCCAAGCGATGGTGTCACCACGCGTGTGGCCCGGGCCCGGATGCCAGATTTGCACCACCACACCGCCCAGGTTGATGCTGAGCTTGCCGGGCACTTCGCCCTGGGTGGGGTTACCACCGCCGATCACCATGGTCGGCCAGGTCAGTCCAGGGATGCTGTCGGCACCACTGAACAGGCGCGGGAAGCGCTCCATCTCGCTCTTCATGTCTTGTGCGCCACGCTCTTTGATCAGGCCCAAAGTGCCTTCGCTGGCGATGATCTCGGTCGCGCCCTCAGCTGCGTAGGCGTAAGCACCCAGCACGCGCACAGCGTGGTAATGGGTCAGCAGCACGTATTTGATCGGCAAGTCGCTGACGGTGCGGATTTTTTTGATCAGGTCTTGCGCCATGGCCGGGGTGGCGGTAGCGTCGCTGACCATGATGAAACGGTCACCGATGATCACGCCGGAGTTGGGGTCGCCCTCGGCGGTGTAGGCCCAGCAGTGCTGGCTGAGTTGCTCGAAAGTGATCTTTTTTTCGGTCAGGTCGGCCTGGCTGGCAAAGGCTTTGGTGGGGGCCTGGGTAGCTGCTTTGGACATGGAAACTTCTCCGGTCTGTGAAGGGTTGAATTTTACCTAAACGAAATGCATTACGGATTGTTGAATTCGATACCCAGTCAACCCAAGCCCTTTTCCAGCATCTCAATGACTTCATCGGCAAAGGCGGCATAACTGATCGGCCCGCCCGGACGCAACCAGGTGAAGGTCCAGTTGATCATGCCCAACAGCATCATGGTCAGCGCCGTCTGGTTGCTGGGGGTCAGGCGCTCGGGGTAGGCCCGCTTCATGAAACGGGTCATGGCGGCCACGATGTCGCGCTGGCGGTTCAAGATGAGCTCACGCGGTGACACAGACCCAGAGCCCAGGGCCAGATCGGGCACATCGCTCAAAAACTGCGTGTCATTGAGCAGCGCCGCATGGCGAGTGGCGGAGGTTTCGTACTCCTGCAAAAACGCCCGCACCAGTTCGTGCAAGGTGGCCCGCTCGTTCAGGTCTTTGCGCTGGGCGTTGGCCTCGGTCTGTGCGATCACCGCCAGCAGGCGCTGGGTGTGGCGGTCCAGCAAGTCAAACAAAATGGCTTCTTTGCTGTCGTAATAGTGGTAAAGCCGCGCCTTGGAGGTGCCGCAGGCCGCCGCAATCTCGTTCATGCTGGCGGCCGGGTAACTGCGCTGGGCAAAGCATTGCGCCGCAATGTCAAGGATCGCGTCGCGCTTGATGTCGTGGGTTGCGGATTTGGGTCTTGCCATGCCGTTCAGGCCTCAAACAGGCCACACCACCCCGTTGTCGTTCAGGATCGCGTCGAGTGGTTCATCGTGGTCTTCGGGCTCCAGATCGTCCAGAAAGCCGTGGGTGTAGCCCAGGCCCACGGTGAAGGGCTTGGGCTGCAAGGTGGCCAAGGTGCGGTCGTAAAAGCCGCCGCCGTAGCCCAGGCGGTAGCCACCAATGCCGTAACCTACGCAGGGCACAAACAGCAAGGTGGGCACGATGACTTCGGTGTCCTTGGGCTTGGGGATGCCGTAGGCGTCTTCTTCCATGGGGCAGCCGGGGTACCAGGTGTGGAAGGTCAGGGTTTTGTGCTGTTTGTTGACCACGGGCAGACCAATTTGGCGTCTCTGTGGTTCACCGTGCAGCTCGCCATCTTCTTTCCAGCGGTGCAAGGCGGGCAGCGGGTCAAACTCGCCTTTGATGGGCCAATAAGCACCGATCACCGTGTCTGGGCGGTCAAACAACCAGATGCGCATGACGCGCTGCAAGGCCTCGGCCCGCGCCAAGCGGTCCGGCAGGTTCAACCTTTCTTCCACCAAGGCTTTTCTCAAGGCGCGTTTTGCTTCGGCTTTGTCCATAATCGACCCATGAAATTCAGACGCATTTTGACACTGCTCAGCGCCATGACCATGACAGGCCTGTGGGACTGGCCTGCCCATGCCCAAAATCGAGGCGATGCGGTGCTGCTGGAGATGCAGCAAGCCTTTCGCAAAAATGATGCCAAACGGCTGTCGGCCCTGCTGCCCCAAGCCCGTGGCCATTTGCTGGAGCCACTGGCCGCCTATTGGGACATGCGCACCCGGTTGGACACCGCGCCTGCCTCTGAAATCCGCAGCTTTTTGAACACCTACGCAGGCAGTTACTACGAAGACCGACTGCGCAACGATTGGCTGCAACAGCTGGGCAAGCGCCGCGATTGGGCCACTTTCACCGCCGAATACCCACGCTTTCGCATGCGCGACGACCGCGAGGTGCGCTGCTACGCCCTGGCCACCGAAGCCATGAACAGCAAGGCCGATGTGGCCGAAGAAGCGCTGCGGCTTTGGTATGCGCAGCGCGAGCCCGATGACGGCTGCGCTTACGTGGCCGAGCACCTGCACTCGGGTCGTCAGATCCAGGCGCTGGACCTGTGGCGCAAAGCCCGCATCGCCATGGATGCGAACCGTCCACGCGCAGCGCAAGCGGCGGTTGACATCGAGGCACCTCGCCTGTCCGAACAAGTGACCCTGATCCATGCGGACCCGGCCAAATACCTGGACAAACGCATTCTGGCCATCACCCGCAGCCGCAAAGAGCTGGCTGTGCTGGCCCTGATCCGGCTGGCCGCGAAAGACCCGGAGGAGGCAGCGGATTTGCTCAACAGGCGCTGGGCCATTCAACTCAGCACTGAGGAGCGCAACTGGACGTGGGGCGTGATTGGCAAACAAGCCGCCCAAAAACTGCAGGACAACGCCGTTCACCACTTTGCCAAAGTGCAAAAAGACGGCGATCTGAACGACGACCTGCTGGCCTGGAAAGTGCGTGCCGCCTTGCGCCAAGGCCAATGGCCACAGGTGCTGAGCGCCACCCAGGCCATGAGCGCTGACGCCCGCAAAGACCCGACCTGGATCTATTGGCGTGCGCGTGCCCTGCTGAGCACGCCTCAGAACGAGGCCCAGCGGCAGGAAGGCCAAAACTTGCTGCGCCAAATCGCCAGCGTGCGGGGGTTTTATGAGCAACTGGCGCTGGAAGACCTGGGCCAGGCCATCACCGTGCCCGATCGCCCCACAGCGCTCACACCGCAAGAAAAAGCCGCCGCCCTGATCAACCCCGGCCTGCAACGCGCCCTGTATGCGATCCAGATCGGTCTGCGCCCAGAGGGCAACCGGGAATGGAACTACAGCACCAACTTGCACACACCCGGCGGCATGAATGACCGCGAGCTGCTGGCTGCAGCAGACCTGGCTTGCCAGCGCCAGGTTTGGGACCGCTGCATCAATACCAGCGAGCGCACCAAGGACGTCATCGACTTTGACCAGCGCTACCCCATGCCGCTGCGCGAGACGGTGGTGCGCCGCGCAGGCGAGATCCGCCTCGACCCGGCTTATGTGTACGGTTTGATCCGCCAGGAAAGCCGCTTCGTCATGGACGCCCGCTCGCATGTGGGGGCTTCGGGCCTGATGCAGGTCATGCCCGCCACCGCCAAATGGACGGCCAAAAAAATCGGCTTGACCAACTTCACTCCGGACCAGATCACCGACCGCGAAGTGAACGTGGCCATTGGCACGGGCTACCTGAAACTGGTGCTGGACGATTTTGAAGGCTCCATGCCCATGGCCACAGCCGCCTACAACGCAGGCCCGAGCCGCCCGCGCCAGTGGCGCAACGGCCCGGTGCTTGATGCAGCCATCTGGGCGGAGAACATCCCCTTTCACGAAACGCGCGATTACGTGAAAAAGGTGCTCTCCAACACCACCAACTACGCCGCCATCCTGACACGGCAGCCACAGTCGCTCAAAGCCCGCCTGGGCCAGGTGGGACCGCGCAATTCCCCCATGGTCGAGGTGAACAAGGAATTGCCTTGAACAAGCGCCTCAAAAACCCTGGTGTGCATCACACCGACACACTTTTCATCACCCCCGACTCGATCGGGGGTTCATGCCTTCGATCACCATGGATGCCCGGTCAAGCCTGGTAAGACAACAACCTGTCCAGATACAAGGCTTCAGGCCACTGGCCCCAGCAACTCGTCCAGGTTGGCATTGATTTTTTGTTCAATCTTGCCGCTGTAGGCGCCGAGCAAAAAGCCCAGTTTCAGCTGCAGATCAAAGCGGGTCTCCGTCACAGTCAGCTCACCGCTCACCCCGCTGCGGGCAAAGCGCATGCGGTCTGCCGCCTCCCCTGGTTCTGACTCGCAGCTCATGCCCCACTCCTGCTCGGCCTGCTCGCGCCAGCGCTCGGCCACAGCACGTGCACCTGCCAGACCCAGCGTGTGTTCGCGTTCGATCTTGAGTTCAGGCATGGGGCGCTTTCTGGGCTTGAGGGGCCTGGGATTCAGCGGTGAATTCGGCATCCGGTGCCACCTCCACCAGACAGTCGTAAAACACGGGCGCACGGCCCAAGTCGGTCAGGTGCTGGCTGGTCAGCTCATTCACATTGGTGCCATTCAGGCCCAGCTTGCGCCACCAAATGCCCAGACCATTGACCACACCGGGACGCGCCCGCTGGTTCAACCGGGCTTTGCAGTGGTAAGTGCCCCGGTCGTTGAACACACGCACCACCGCACCATCGTTAATGCCCCGCTGGACCGCATCCTCGGGGTGCATCTCCAGCACAGGCTCGGCTTCGATGTCGCGCAGGCTTTGCACGTTGACAAAGGTCGAATTGAGGAAGTTCCGCGCTGGCGGCGAAATCATCGCCAACGGGTAACGGCCGCCGGGCGCGGCCAACTCGTAGTTGGGCAAGTGGTCGGGCAGCCCGTCCAGCCCCTGATCGGCCAGGCGCTGGCTGAAAAACTCGCACTTGCCAGAGGGCGAAGGAAAACCGCCGTGCGCAAACGGTGCATCGGGCAAGGGCAAAGAGGCGAAGCCATGCTCAAGCAGCTGCTCAAAGTCTTGCGCGTCACCGATGGCGCTGCGGCACAAGCTTTCGTCGCTCTCGGCAAAACAAGCATCGTCAAACCCCATGCGCTGGGCCAGCCCCCTGAAGATGTCGGTGTTGGTGCGTGCACCGCCCACCGGGGCGATGGCCGGGCGGTTGAGCAGCACATCGGTGTGGCCGTAGCTGGTGTGGATGTCCCAGTGCTCCAGCTGCGTGGTGGCGGGCAAGATGAAGTCGGCGTAGTCGGCCGTGTCGGTCTGGAAATGCTCCAGCACCACGGTGAACAGGTCTTCGCGGCCAAAGCCTTGCACCACCTTGCCCGACTCGGGGGCAATCGCCACCGGGTTGCTGTTGTAGACGATCAAGGCTTCGATTGGTGGGCCGAATGTGGGCGAAGCCGGGCGCAGCAAATCATCGCCAATGGTGCTCATGTTGATGGTGCGGGGACGGCGCTCGCCCAGCAAGTCAGGCCGCTGCAAAGCCGCCCGCCGCACCGGAAAATGCCCCGAGCTGCTGAGCAACACACCGCCCGCTCGGTGTCGCCATGCGCCCGTGAGCGCAGGCAAGCAAGCGATCGCCCGCACCGCGTTGCCGCCCCCACGCACACGCTGCATGCCGTAATTCAAGCGAATGGCAGCAGGCTGGGTGGTGCCCCAGTCACGCGCCAGCTGGCGGATTTGTTCGACCGGCACGCCACACACCTCAGCCGCTCGCTCGGGCGTCCATTGCAGCGCACGCGCTTTCAGGGCGTCCCAGCCCAGGGTGTAGCGGTCGATGTAGTCCTGGTCGAGCCAGCTATTCGCGATCAGCTCGTTCATGACAGCCAGCGCCAGCGCGGCGTCGGTGCCGGGGCGCAGGGCGATGTGTTCGTGGCATTTTTCGGCCGTTTCGCTGCGCCGGGGGTCGATGCACACCAGCTTGGCCCCCTGGCGCTTGGCCACTTGGGCAATGCGCCAAAAGTGCAGGTTGCTGCCAATCGAGTTGCTGCCCCAAATGACGATGAGCTTCGATTCAGCAAAAAACTCGTTCTTCATGCCCACCTTGTTGCCCAGAGTCTGCGTCAGGGCTTCGGCTCCAGCCGAGGCGCAAATCGTGCGGTCCAAGAGCGATGCGCCCAGTTGGTGGAAAAACCGCGCCGCGATCGAC
>JBIKHW010000416.1:0-2908 GCA_044361935.1 Limnohabitans sp.
CAGCTTTCAAACGTGGTGCGACCCGGGTCGCTCACATACATCTTGGCCAGGATGTCACCGGGGTATTCAAACTGTTTGTAGAAATTGCAAAAGGCGTTCACGATCACCGGACCTTCACCCTGGGGGTTCGGGGTGAAACCAATCTTGTCAAACCAGTCAATGCGGGTGCTCTCTAGGTAGCGGAAATACACCGTGTTGTTGACGTGGCCCATGGCGTCCATGTCACCCCAGCGAATGGGAATGACCAATTCATTGACCAACTTCTTGCGTTCGGGCAATTCCAGCTTCATGGCCTGCCCCTCAGACGGCAAACCCGTCGTCGGCTGACACCACAGCGCCGTTGATGAAGTGGCTCTGGTCGCTGGCCAGCAGCATCAGCAAAGCGTCCAAGTCTTGCGGCTGGCCCACGCGCTTGCGCGGCAGCATGCTGATGAGCTTTTGGCCCTGCTCGGTTTGCCAGTGGTGGTGGTTGATTTCGGTGTCGATGTAGCCCGGGCAAATCGCATTCACGTTGATGCCAAATTTGCCCCACTCCACCGCAAAAGCCTTGGTCATCTGGATCACGGCGGCCTTGCTCATGCAGTACACACCAATTTGCGGCAGCACTTTCAGGCCCGCCATCGAGGCGATGTTGATGATGCGCCCACCCGTGAAGCTGCCTGGCGCTGCACCCTTGGCACGGGCCAGCATGCGCTTGCCCACCTCTTGCGCCACAAAAAACGCACCGCGCACATTGGTGTTCATGATGAAGTCGTAGTCTTCTTCCGTCACGTCCTGGATGCGCTGGGTGGTGCTTACGCCTGAGTTGTTGACCAAAATGTCGATGCTGCCCATCTCGGTTTCGGCGTGCGCCACAGCCGCAGCAATGCTGTGGCGGTCGGTCACGTCCATCTCGACCACATGGGCATCACCGCCTGCAGCCTCGATCTCGGCCCGCAGGTCCTTGAGTTTTTCGATGCGGCGGCTGGCCAGCACCACGCCTGCGCCTGCTGCGGCCAGGGTTTTGGCAAATTGAGCACCCAAACCGCCCGAGGCACCCGTGACCAAAGCCACGCGGCCAGACAAATCGATTTCATAAGCCATAACAATTCCTTCCAAAATGAAACCCCTGCGGGGCAAATTGATGACGCCATTGTGCGGGGCAAGCCGGGAAGAGCCGCATAAAATGAGTCACACGCTCGACACCCCTGTGTTTGGGCATTTGTTTTGACCCCTTTCCCTAGAAGAGACGTTCATGAGCCCCGAAGAAATCCTGAGCACTTACGGCCCCCGCGAATCCATGGAATACGACGTGGTCGTGGTCGGTGGCGGCCCGGGCGGCCTGTCCACCGCCATTCGCCTCAAGCAACTGGCCGCTGAAAAAGGCCAGGACGTGTCGGTCGTTGTTCTGGAAAAAGGCGGCGAGCCCGGCGCCCACATCCTGTCGGGCGCCATCATGGACCCCAAAGCCCTGACCGAACTGTTTCCCAACTGGAAAGAATTGGGCGCCCCGCTCAACCAGCCTGTGACCGACGACGCCTGGAGCTTTTTGAGCGAGACCGGAGCCACCCGCACCCCTGGCATCTTCTTGCCCGAGTGCGCACAAAACCACGGCAACTACATCATCAGCCTGAGTAATTTCACCCGCTGGTTGGGCCAGCAGGCCGAAAACCTGGGCGTGGAGATTTTCCCCGGCTTCACCGCAGCTGAAGTGCTCTACAACGACGACGGTTCGGTCAAAGGCGTGGCCACCGGCAATATGGGCGTGGGCAAAGACGGCGAGCCGACCGAAAACTTCCAGCTGGGCATGGAACTGCACGCCAAGTACACCGTGTTTGCGGAAGGCGCACGCGGCCATCTGGGCAAGCAGCTGATCGCCAACTACAAACTCGACGAAGGCCGTGACCCGCAGACCTATGGTATCGGCATCAAGGAAGTTTGGGAGATTGATCCCTCACGCCACACCCCCGGCTTTGTCATGCACACCGCCGGTTGGCCCATGAACAACGACACCTATGGCGGCGCGTTCATGTACCACATGGAAGACAACAAAATCGCCATCGGTTACGTGGTGGGTCTCGACTACGCCAACCCTTGGCTGAGCCCTTTCGAAGAGTTCCAGCGCTGGAAAACCCACAACAACATCAAGTGGTATTTCACCAACGACAAAGGCGAAGTCAACGCCAAGCGCATCGGCTACGGCGCCCGCGCCATCACCGCTGGCGGCTTGATGAGCCTGCCCAAGACCGTTTTCCCAGGTGGTGCATTGGTGGGGTGTGACGCCGGTTACCTGAACGTTAGCCGCATCAAAGGCAGTCACGCCGCCATCAAGACCGGCATGCTGGCCGCCGAAGCGGCATACGACGCTCTGCAGGCAGGCCGCCAGCACGACGAGTTGGCCGCCTACCCCGAGGCTTTTGAAGCCAGCTGGCTCTACACCGAACTAAACAAGTCACGCAACTTCAAGACTTGGTTCAAGAAGGGCCTGACGGTGGCTACTTTGATGAATGGTTTTGAGCAGTTTGTGCTGCGCGGCCATATTCCCTGGACACTGCGCCGCGACAAGGCCGATCACACGTATTTGATGCCTGCGGCCGAGTGCGAGAAGATCGAGTACCCGAAACCGGATGGCAAACTGACCTTTGACCGGCTGTCCAGCGTGTTCATCAGCAACACCAACCACGAAGAAAACCAGCCCGCCCACCTGACGCTGAAAGACGCGTCGGTGCCCGTGGGCATCAACCTGGCCAAGTTTGGCGGGCCAGAAAGCCGCTACTGCCCAGCCGGGGTGTACGAATACGTCAAAAACGCCGACAACTCAGACCGCCTGCAGATCAACGCGCAAAACTGCGTGCATTGCAAGACTTGCGACATCAAGGACCCGACCCAAAACATCGTCTGGGTCACACCCGAAGGCGGTGGCGGGCCT
>JBIKHW010000417.1:0-2906 GCA_044361935.1 Limnohabitans sp.
ACCCTGGATCCCGGGTCTTCGCCCGGGATGACAAGCACCGGGTTTGCATTGCCATCGCTGTCATCCCGGACCCGATCCGGGATCCAGGTATCCAAGTGAGCAGGTCAAAAGCCAAAGAATGGACCCCGGCTCGGAGGCCGGGGTGACAGGTGGTGGTTATTCCCGTCTCGGAGGCAGGGGTGACAGGTGGTGGTTATTCCCGGCTCGGAGGCAGGGGTGACAGGTGGTGGTTATTCCCGGCTCGGAGGCCGGGGTGACAAGCTGGTGTCGCCCATTTGCCCGTTTGGTCGTCTCTCGCCCACCCATAATCCGGCATTCCCTCAATCACAGGAGTGCCCCCATGCTCGACCCGCAAGCCCAAGCCCTGATGACTTTGTTGAGCGAAAAGGGCATCCCGCCGGTCTACACACAAACGCCCGCAGAAGCCCGTGCTTCGTACCGGGCGCGGCGCACTTTCACCCAGCCCGATCCGCCCGAGGTGGGGCGGGTGCAGGACCTGCAGTTCAGCCATTCAGGGGTGGACATTGCGGTGCGCGTGTACCACCCGCAAGGAGCGGGTGCGGCTTTGCCTGCTCTGGTGTACCTGCATGGCGGTGGCTGGACCATTGGCGACCTGGACACACACGATGTGCTGTGCCGCAGCCTGTGCCAGCAAGCCCATGGCGTGGTGGTGTCGGTGGATTACCGGCTGGGGCCGGAGCACAAATTTCCGGCGGCCTACGAAGATGCAGTGGCAGCCTGGCAGTGGGTGGCTTCTCAGGCAGCGGCTTTGGGCATTGACCCAGCTCGCATCGCGATGGGTGGCGACAGCGCGGGGGGCAATCTGGCCGCTGCAGCTTGCCTGGGCTTGCGCGATCTGGGCCACAAGCCGGTGATGCAGTTGTTGATCTACCCCAGCACCCTCATGGCGCCCGACACCGCCTCCTACCAAACCAATGGCCAAGGCTACATGCTCACGCGCGAGTCGATGGCCTGGTATTCGGGCAACTACTTGCGCGGGCCGCAAGACGCTCAAGACTGGCGGGCCTCACCCCAGCTGGCCACGAGCCACGCCAACTTGCCCCCGGCCTTGGTGCTGACGGCGGGCTTTGACCCTTTGCGCGACGAAGGCCTGTTGTACGCCGATGCCCTGAGCCGGGCGGGGGTGTCCTCGCAGTACATCTGTTTTGAGCGGCAGATCCACGGCTTCATCACCATGGGCCGGGTGCTGCAAGAGGCCAACACGGCGGTGGCCTTGTGCGCACAGGCGCTGCGCACCGCTTGGGACCAGGGCTAAGCCTGATCAGCCCTGCACCACGGCCAGATAGGCCTGGCGGGTTTCGGGGCTGACGGCATCCAGCGCCTGCTCGTAGCGCGTCTGGTGCTGGGCCACCATGCGGGCCGAGGCGATGGTTTTGGCGCGGCAAAACCAGTGGCAGCTGTGCTGCATCAAAAACATCTCGCCCATCATGCGAAAGGACCGCTCCTTGGGGGCCAGCCCTTGCGGGTTGCGCACAGTGCGCTCGATGCCTTGGGCGTGCACCTCCAGCAGTCGGCGCATGTCAAACGTGGTTTTGGGTGAGAGCTGGTCGATGTAGGGCAGGGCCAGCTTGAAGCCGCGTGTCACGGGGGCAGGCAGTTTGGCAAAGTCCCGCGCCAGATTCTGGAACTCGCTGGCCAGTTGCTGCTCGGCATCGCCCTGCAGTTGCAGGATGTGCTGCTGGCGCTCGGGGTCGGATTCTCCCAGTGCCCGCATGTAGGCGCCGGTCAGCTGGGCCATGTTTTTCTCGATTTGGAAGGGGCGCAATTGTTCGGCCAGCAAGGCCGTGCGTTTGCGCTGTCCCTGGAGGTTGAGCCAATGGATGCCCATGGCCAGAATGAAGAGCAGACTGATGAATTCCATACGTGCAAGGTGTGTGGGCCGGATTGGCCGAACTGCCAAGTGTAGTGAGCTTGGATCAGGGCCCAAGCAAAAGCCTTTTCAGGGGGCTGGCCCCACAAGCCTTGAATTGGAGAGCGGACTCTAAAGTGCGGGTTTTCCCTTGCCATGGCCTGCCCGCGCTGTTCCAATTGCTGCATTGCAACAAACCTTTCTTAAGGAAACACCATGAACTTCAACGCTGAACAATTCACCGCCACCCAACAAGCCAACCTGAACGTGGCCGCTGGCCTGTCGCAATCGGCTTTTGCCGGTTTCGAGCGCCTGGTCGAGCTGAACATGGCCGCTGGCAAAGCCGCTGTGGGCGAGTCTTTCGCCAACATGCAAGCCTTGATGGGTGCCAAGTCGCCTCAAGACCTGATGGCTGTGCAAGCCGCTTTGGTGCAGCCTGCCTTCGAAAAGTCGGTGTCTTACGGCCGTCACCTGTCTGAGATCGCCAACAGCACCGGCGCCGAGTTCACCAAGGCCGTCGAAGGCAAAATGGCCGAGTCCGAGCAAGCTGTGAAAAGCCTGGTCGAAAACAGTCTGAAGAACGCCCCCGCCGGTTCTGACGCCGCTGTGGCCGTGTTCAAGACCGCCTACGAAGCCAGCCAAAGCGCTGCCGAGACCCTGAAAAAAGTGGCCAAGCAAGCCGCTGACAGCGCCGAAGCCAGCATGAAGGCCGCCACTGCCCAAGCCGAAGCTTCGGTCAAGGCTGCCATGGGCAAGTCCAAAGCCAAGGCTTGAGCTTTGACTTGATGAGCCAAGCCTGAATTCAGGGTCGGCTTTCTACAATCAGGGTGTCTTCGGACACCCTTTTTTGTTTTGGATTGTCCTCATGTCACCTGCTGTACCGCTCGCATCCACTCCCACGCTCCACATTGAAGGCGGTATGGCCACCATCACCTTGAACCGTCCGGCCCAGCGCAACCGCCTGGAAAATGCCGACCTCAAGGCCTTGTTGGCCCACTTTGACGCCGTCAACCGTGACCCCGAAGTGCGTGTGTTG
>JBIKHW010000106.1:0-9567 GCA_044361935.1 Limnohabitans sp.
TGCTCGGCGTTGAAAGCCGCCAGCGAGAAGCACATGGCGACGCGGTGGTCGTCGTAGGTGTGGATGCTGGCGCGTTGCCACTTCCCGGCGGGCAGGGGGTGGATGGTGATCCAGTCCGGGCCTTCTTCGACGGTGGCGCCGAGCTTGCGGCTTTCGGCGGCCATGGCCACGATGCGGTCAGTTTCCTTGACGCGCCAGCTGGCGATGTTGCGCAGCGTGGTCGGGCCGTCGGCGTATAGCGCCATCACCGCCAAGGTCATGGCGGCGTCGGGGATGTGGTTGCAGTCGAGCGTGATGCCCTTCAGGGGCCAAGCACCGCGCTGGATTTCGAGCCAGTTGGGGCCGCTGGTGATTTGGGCACCCATTTGGGTGGCGGCGTCCATGAAGCGGATGTCGCCTTGGATCGAGTCGGCCCCCACGCCCTGGATGCGGATGCCGTCGCCTTTGGCAATGGCTCCCAAGGCAATGAAATAGCTGGCCGAAGACGCATCCGCCTCGACGTGGATGCTGCCGGGCGACTGGTAGCGGCTGCCCGCCGGGATGACAAAGCGTTCCCAGCCTTGGCGTTCCACGGCAATACCGTAGCGGGCCAGCAGGTTGAGCGTGATCTCTATGTAGGGCTTGCTGATGAGTTCGCCCACCACCTCGATGGTGATGGCGCGGTCTTGTGCTGCCAGAGGCAAGGCCATCAACAAAGCAGTGAGGAACTGACTGGACACATCGCCACGCACCGGGATGGGTTTGTCCAGTTGCAGCTGGGGCTTGCGTACGCGCAGGGGCGGGTAGCCCTCGTTGCCCAAGTAGTCGATGGCGCAGCCCAGCTCGCGCAGCGCGTCCACCAGGTCGCCGATAGGGCGCTCGTGCATGCGGGGCACGCCTTTGAGCGTGAAGTCACCGCCTTGCACCGCCAGGGCCGCTGTGAGTGGGCGCATGGCCGTTCCCGCGTTGCCCATGAAAAATTCAATCGCTTCGGTGGGCCATGTGCGGCCGCCCAGGCCGGTGATGGTCACAGTGGTGCCTTCGACCAGCACGCCACAACCCAGTTGGCGCAGCGCGGCCAGCATCACACGAGTGTCGTCCGAGTCCAGCAGGTCGTGGACGACGGTGGTGCCTTGGCACAGCGCCGAGAGCAGCAGCACGCGGTTGGAGATGCTTTTGGAGCCGGGCAGGGTGACGGTGCCGGACGCGCCTTGCAGCGGTGGGAGGTCAAGAAAGGCGGTGGAGAACATGGTTTGAAGTTGGAAGAACCCTCTGGGTGCTGATGCAGCGCACCTTCATGAAGGTCGGGTCTCTGAGTCTTGGTTGCATGCGTTACCGGCTTGCAGTGCCCAAGCCGAACGCACTCCACTGGCCTTGTCGATCAATGCTTGCAGGGCCAGGGTGTTGCCCTGCTGAAGGGTGGTTTCAAATTGGACGAGTGCTGCACGAAAGTGGGCCAACTGGGCCAGCACTTCGGCGTGGTTGGCGTTCAAAATGTCACGCCACACCACCGGGTCGCTGGCGGCGATGCGCGAGAAATCCCGAAAGCCCGGGCCCGCCATCTCCAAAAACGCCGCGCCTTGCGGCTGTGCGGTGAGCGCATTCACGGCTGCAAAAGCCAACAGGTGAGGCAGGTGACTGACAGCAGCAAAGGTGGCGTCGTGCGCCTCGGGCGTCATGTGACTCACATGGCTGCCAATGGCTGTCCAGACTTCGCTCGCCATTTTGATTTGATGGATGCTGTTTTGCGGCAGTGGCGTAAGGATGGTGCGGCGCTCTTGGTACAGCGTGGCCTCGGCATGCTCGATGCCCGCCACTTCTTTGCCCGCAATCGGATGGGCAGGCACAAAACAGCTCAAGCGTTCACCCAAGTGGGTTTGTGCAGAGGCGATTACATCGGATTTGGTGGAGCCTACATCCATCAGCAAGGCCTGCGTTGCCAGCGACTCGCGCAGAGCGGCAAAACTGGTGTGCATCGCTCCAACTGGCACGGCCAGCAAAACGATATCTGCGCCTTGAACGGCCTCTGCCAAGCTGGCACAGGCTTGGTCAATGACCTTCAGTTCAAGTGCGCGTTGGCGTGTTTTTTCTGAGGCGCTGAAACCCGTGATGTGCTGCACCAAGCCCGCTTGGCGCAGTGCGAGCGCAAACGAGCCGCCCATCAGGCCGCAGCCAATCAGGGCCAGGCGTTGGAACTTCACCGTGCGCTCACTCAGGCACGGGGTAAGACCCCAGCACCTTGTAAAACGCGCACAGGCCTTGCAACTCTTGCAGGGCTGCCGCCACATGCGGCTCGCTGATGTGGCCTTGCAGGTCGATGTAGAAGTAGTACTCCCACTGACCCGATTTGGCGGGACGGGACTCAAAACGGGTCATGGACACGCCGTTGTTTTTGAGGGGGACCAACAAATCATGCACCGCACCCGGACGGTTGGGCACTGACACCACCAAGCTGGTGCAGTCCTTGCCGGAAGCGGGGGGTGTAGCCAGGGTCTGGGGCAATGTGATGACGGCAAAGCGGGTGCGGTTGAACGCTTCGTCCTGGATGGCGTGGTGCACGATGTGCAGGCCAAACTGGCTGGCCGCGCGTTCGCTGGCCAGGGCCGCCCAGGCTGGATTGGTAGCCGCCAAACGGGCTCCCTCAGCATTGCTCGACACAGCGCGGCGTTCCACATTCGGCAGGTGCTTGGATAACCAGCCCTGGCATTGAGCCAGGGCTTGGGGGTGGGCCATCACGACCTCAATGCCAGCGTCCGAATTGAGTTGGCGCAGCAAATTGAAGCGCACTTGCAGGCTGACTTCGCCCACCACATGCACCGGCGAGCGCAAAAACAAATCGAGCGAGCGGGCGACCACGCCTTCGGTGGAGTTTTCCATGCCGACCACGCCATATTGGGCCGTGCCCGCAGCGGTGGCGTGGAAGACTTCGTCGAAGTTGGCGCAGTAAATCAGGTTGGCGGCGCTGCCAAAAAATTCAATCGCAGCCTGCTCGCAAAACGTGCCTTGGGGGCCCAATACGGCCACGCGTTGTGGCGCTTCGAGGGCCAGACAAGCCGACATGATCTCGCGCCAAATAGACGCGACGTGTTCGTTTTTCAGAGGCCCTGGGTTGGCTTGGGTGATCTTGTCGATGACCTGCGCAACCCTATCAGGCCGAAAGAACGGCGAGCCTTCTGCGCGTTTGATCTCGCCCACTTGTTCGGCCACATGGGCGCGTTGGTTCAGCAGGCTCAGCAGTTGTTTGTCCAGCGCATCGATTTGCACGCGCAGGGCACCCAGGGCATCCGACTGAATGGGTTGTTGGCTCATGTCTCGTCTTCTTTCTGGCGGCCTGCTTGAGGGACTTCAGGCCTGTGTTTTTTCAAATTCGCGCATATAGGCCACCAGCGCCTGCACGCCTTCCAGCGGCATGGCGTTGTAGATGCTGGCGCGCATGCCGCCGACTGATTTGTGGCCCTTGAGTTGTAGCAAATTGGCGGCTTTGGCCCCGGCCAGAAAGGCTTCGTTGCGCGATTCGTCACGCAAAAAGAAAGGCACGTTCATGCGGGAGCGGCAGTCTTTGGCGACACGGTTTTCGAACAGGCTGGAGCTGTCGAGAAAGTCGTACAGCAGCTGGGCCTTGGCGATGTTGCGCTGTTCCATTGCGGCAATGCCGCCATTTTTTTTCAGCCACTGGAACACCAGCCCGGCGATGTAGATGCCGTAGGTGGGCGGCGTGTTGTACATCGACTGGTTGTCATTCACCAGCTTGTAGTCGAAAGCGCTTGGGCAATGCGGCAGGGCGCGTCCTATCAGGTCTTCACGCACGATGACCAAAGTCAGACCCGCTGGGCCCAAATTCTTTTGCGCACCCCCAAAAGCCAGGCCCACACGCGGCCAGTCCACTGGGCGGGAGGCCACATGCGAAGAGAAGTCGACCACCAGCGGGGCATCGCACCCTAGGGCTTTGAGGTTGGGCAGCTCGTGGAACTCCACACCGTGGATGGTCTCGTTGCCGCAAATGTGCACATAGCGGCTGTCAGCGCCAATTTGCCAAGTGGCTGGTGCAGGCAGGTTGGTGAAGCCGTCGGCTTGCGCCGTGGCCGCCACACGCGCCGTTCCGTATTTGCCCGCTTCCTTGAGCGACTTTTGGCTCCAGCTGCCCGTGAGCACAAAGTCCATTGCCCCGCCTTGCGACAGGTTCAAAGGCACGATGGCGTTTTCGGCCAGGCCACCGCCTTGCATGAACAAGATCTTGAAGTGAGCCGGCACGGCCAGCAGCTCGCGCAGGTCAGATTCAGCCTGCTCATAAATGCTGATGAACTCCTTGCCGCGGTGGCTCATCTCCATCACGCTCATGCCCGAGCCATGCCAATCCAGCATCTCCGATGCGGCTTGCTGCAACACAGCCTCAGGCATGACGGCCGGGCCGGCCGAGAAATTGAAAGCGCGCCCCATCACTTATTCCGCTGCCGGTGCGCCGTCATCTGTCGTGGCATCGGTATCGCCATCGGCTGCATTCGCATCGTTTTCCACAATGCGTTGCAGGCCCGATAGCTTGGCACCCTCGTCCAGACCGATCAGGGTTACGCCCTGCGTGGCGCGGCCTAGCTCGCGGATTTCGGACACGCGGGTGCGCACCAAAACGCCCGTGTCGGTGATGAGCATGATCTCGTCGTCGGCATGAACCAATGTGGCGGCCACCACTTTGCCATTGCGCTCGGATTGCTGGATGGCGATCATGCCCTTGGTGCCACGGCCGTGGCGCGTGTACTCTGTGATGCTGGTGCGCTTTCCATAGCCGTTTTCTGTGGCGGTCAGCACGCTGGCGCGGGCTTTGGCCTCTTCGGCGGGCGCATCTGGGTTTTCTTGCTCCGACACCAGCATAGCGATCACGCTTTGGTTGTCTTCGATCATCATGCCGCGCACACCGCGTGCACTTCGGCCCAGCGGGCGCACATCGTTTTCGTCAAAACGCACGGCCTTGCCGCCGTCGCTAAATAGCATCACATCATGCTTGCCGTCGGTCAAAGCGGCACCAATCAAGAAGTCGCCTTCGTCCAAGTTGACGGCAATGATGCCGCCCTTGCGGGGGTTACTGAATTCGTCCAGCGAAGTTTTCTTGACAGTGCCCATGGACGTAGCCATGAACACAAACTGGTTGTCAGGAAAGGTGCGCGCTTCGCCGGTCAGGGCCAACACCACGTTGATCTTTTCTCCCTCTTGCAGCGGGAACATGTTGACGATCGGGCGGCCGCGCGAGCCGCGCGAACCGGCTGGCACTTCCCAGACTTTGAGCCAGTACAAACGGCCCCGGTTCGAGAAGCACAGCAAATAGTCGTGCGTGTTGGCGATGAAGAGCTGGTCGATCCAGTCGTCTTCTTTGGTGGCGGCGGCTTGCTTGCCACGTCCGCCACGCTTTTGCGCACGGTATTCACTCAGCGGCTGGCTCTTGATGTAACCGCTGTGGCTGAGTGTGACCACCATGTCGGTGGGCGTGATCAGGTCTTCGGTCGAGAGGTCTTGCGCGCTATGCTCGATTTCGCTGCGGCGTGCGCCGATCTTGGTCTGTCCAAATTCCTGGCGCACGGTTCCCAGCTCGTCACCAATGATGGTCGAGACGCGCTCGGGCTTGGCCAGAATGTCCAGTAGGTCTTCGATCTCTGACATGACCTCTTTGTATTCGGCCACGATCTTGTCTTGCTCCAAGCCCGTCAGGCGTTGCAGACGCATCTGCAAAATCTCTTGCGCTTGCGTGTCGGACAGGCGGTACAGGCCGTCCTGTCCCAAACCGTATTCGCGCTCCAGACCTTCAGGGCGGTAGTCGTCAGCATTGACCACCGAGCCGTCATCGCGTGCACGGGTCAGCATGGTGCGCACCATCTGGCTGTCCCATGCACGGGTCATCAACTCGGCCTTGGCCACGGGTGGTGTCGGAGCGCCACGGATGATGGCGATGAAGTCGTCGATGTTGGCCAAAGCCACGGCCAGGCCTTCGAGCACATGGCCACGGTCACGTGCCTTTTTCAGTTCAAACACGGTGCGGCGTGTCACCACTTCGCGGCGGTGCTGCAGGAAGACCTGGAGCAGGTCTTTCAGGTTGCACAGTTTGGGCTGGCCGTCGATCAAGGCCACCATGTTCATGCCGAAGGTGTCTTGAAGCTGCGTCTGTTTGTACAGGTTGTTCAGCACCACCTCGGGCACTGCGCCGCGCTTGAGCTCGATCACCAGGCGCATGCCCGATTTGTCGGACTCGTCCTGGATATGGCTGATGTCCTCGATTTTTTTCTCGTGCACCAGCTCGGCCATGCGCTCTTGTAAGGTCTTTTTGTTGACCTGGTAGGGAAGTTCATCGACCACGATGCACTGGCGCTGGCCTTTGTCGATGTCTTCAAAGTGGCACTTGGCGCGCATGACCACGCGGCCGCGGCCGGTGCGGTAGCCATCCTTGACGCCGGTCATGCCGTAAATGATGGCGCCTGTCGGGAAGTCGGGCGCAGGCACGATTTCCATCAACTCATCAATCGAGGCTTCGGGGTTGCGCAGCAAATGCAAGCAAGCGTCGACCACCTCGTTCAGGTTGTGCGGAGGGATGTTGGTGGCCATGCCCACCGCAATACCGCCGGAGCCGTTGATCAGCAAGTTGGGCAACCGAGAAGGCAGCACCAGTGGCTCTTTTTCTGAGCCGTCGTAGTTCGGGCCGAAGTCAACGGTGTCTTTGTCGATGTCGCCCAGCATCTCGTGAGCGATTTTGGCCAAGCGGATTTCGGTGTAACGCATCGCGGCGGCGTTGTCGCCGTCCACTGAGCCGAAGTTGCCCTGACCATCGACGAGCATGTGGCGCATGGAAAAGTCTTGCGCCATGCGCACGATGGTGTCGTAGACCGACTGGTCGCCGTGCGGGTGGTATTTACCGATCACGTCACCCACGATACGGGCTGACTTTTTGTAAGGGCGATTCCAGTCGTTGTTCAGCTCATGCATCGCGAACAAAACCCTACGGTGCACTGGTTTTAGGCCGTCGCGCGCATCGGGCAGGGCACGACCAACGATCACGCTCATGGCGTAATCGAGGTAGCTGCGCCGCATTTCCTCTTCCAGACTGATGGGCAGTGTTTCTTTGGCGAACTGGGTCATAAGTGGAGGCAAAAGTGACGCGGTGTAAATCGTCCATTTTAGGTGCAAGCGGATGTCGCGTCCATGCAACATTTGTCATCCTATTGTGTTCATATTAGACCGTCTGTCGGTCATTTGACCGTGGGGCCCCCTGTCTATGGCACAATCAAAGTCAACGCAGTGGGTGACGGTCATCTGCAGCGTCTTTTTTTCGCAGCGCGTCTGCGGCTTTACCCCTCAAGAGGAAGACCATGAAAAAACTGAACAAAGTGGCGATGTTGTTGGCCTCGGCAGCGCTCGCATCGGCTGCTGGTGCACAAACCATCGACAACTGGCGCAACGGCACAGGCGACCTGGTTTGGAAAAACGGTACCAACGAACTGTGCTGGCGTGATGCCAACTGGACACCTGCAACAGCCGCTGTCGGTTGCGACGGTGCCATCGTTGCCAAGCCAGCTGCTCCTGCAGCAGCTCCAGCTCCAGCTCCAGCAGCTCGTCCTGCCGCTCCAGCTGCAGCAGCACCTGCTCCTGCTGCTGCCGCTCCACGTCCAGCAGCTCCTCCACCAGCAGCAGCAACCAAAGTCACTTACGCTGCTGACGCTTTCTTTGACTTCGACAAGTCGGTCTTGAAAGCCGAAGGCAAAGCCAAGCTGGACGATCTGGTTGGCAAAGTCAAGGGCATCAACCTGGAAGTCATCATCGCCGTGGGTCATACCGACTCCGTTGGCGCTGACGCTTACAACCAGAAGCTGTCAGTCAAGCGCGCTGACGCTGTGAAGGCTTATTTGGTGTCCAAGGGCATCGAAAAGAATCGCGTTTACACCGAAGGCAAAGGCGAGAAGCAGCCTGTGGCTGACAACAAGACATCGGCTGGCCGTTCCAAGAACCGTCGCGTTGAAATCGAAGTGGTCGGTACACGCCCTAACTGATCAGCCCCAAGATCAAAAAAGCCCCAGCAATGGGGCTTTTTTTCGCCTGTCGTTCATGGCTGGGCGCCTGTTCACCGACAATCAGAGCCCATGACTACAAGCCATTCCAACGTTGACCCGGCCGAACTGGCCAAATTCTCAGACTTGGCCCACCGCTGGTGGGACCCTGAAAGCGAATTTCGCCCCCTGCATCAGATCAACCCGCTTCGCCTCGAGTGGATCAACGGCCTGGTGCCCTTGAAGGGTTTGAAGGTGGTGGACATTGGTTGCGGTGGCGGCATTTTGGCCGATGCCATGGCACGCAAGGGCGCTCAAGTGCTGGGCGTGGACCTGGCCACCAAATCCCTCAAAGTCGCGCAGTTGCATGCGCTCGAGGCTGGAACACAAGGCGTGCAGTACCGTGAAGTCAGTGCCGAGGCCCTCGCTGCAGAACATCCCGAGCAGTTCGATGTAGTCACTTGCATGGAAATGCTTGAACACGTGCCCGACCCTGCTGCGGTGGTCAAAGCTTGTGCGCAATTGGTCAAACCCGGCGGCTGGGTGTTCTTTTCCACGCTCAACCGCAACCCCAAATCCTTCCTGTTTGCCATTGTCGGGGCTGAATACATCCTGAAACTCTTGCCCAAAGGCACGCACGAGTTTGCCCGCCTGATCAAGCCCAGCGAACTCACGTCTTGGGCGCGTGAAGCAGGGCTGGACGCTCAAGGCTTCAAGGGCATG
Source organism: Limnohabitans sp. (assembly GCA_044361935.1). Taxonomy (GTDB): domain Bacteria; phylum Pseudomonadota; class Gammaproteobacteria; order Burkholderiales; family Burkholderiaceae_C; genus Limnohabitans_A. The sequence goes on from JBIKHW010000106.1 coordinate 8,724, forward strand.
GAATACAACCCTTTCACCAAACGTTATTGGCTCAGCCAGGACACCAGCGTGAACTATTTGCTCGCTTGCCGGAAAGCCTGACCATGTTCCAAAACGTACAAGCCGTTTTGTTTGACCTGGACGGGACCTTGATCGACAGCGCCCCGGATTTGGGGGCTGCAGTGGACAAAATGCGGGTGGATCGCGGTTTGTCGTCCTTTCCTCTCGAGCATTACCGACACATGGCCGGTGCGGGGGCACGTGGCATGTTGGGCATCGCTTTTGGCATGACGCCCGAGCACCCTGATTTCGATGCCATGAAGGAAGAGTTTTTCGTCAATTACGAAAATTGCATGACGGAGCGCACGCGTATTTTTGACGGCGTGGTCGACATGATCGCCCGATTGGTTGCGCAAGACCTGCCTTGGGGTGTGGTGACCAACAAATCCAACCGCTTCACCGACCCTTTGACCTCGGCCATGGGCCTGTTTGCCACGGCAGGGACTATCATCAGCGGCAACACCACGCCGCATGCCAAACCGCATCCAGAGCCTTTGTTCGAGGCGGCGCGGCGGTTGTCGGTTGACCCGGCACGCTGCGTGTACGTGGGCGATGATGAGCGCGACATTGTGGCGGGCTTGGCAGCGGGCATGGGCACGGTGGCCGCCACTTACGGTTATTTGGGCCAACAGACCGATATTTCGCGTTGGAATGCCCATTTGCACATCGATTCTCCGATGGACCTCTTGAAATTCCTCCAGAGCGCCTAAAATAGGACGCTTAGGGGCTGCACTGGTTTCGACATGGGTTCGGACGCGTGGCAGGGCATGTCGAGGTTCTGATCCTCGTTAATCTTCGGAAAAAA
>JBIKHW010000418.1:0-2897 GCA_044361935.1 Limnohabitans sp.
CGGGTTTTGCCTGGACGCGCAAGTCAGCTGGCCGCAAGCGGCTTGGGACGCGGCGCAGCCGGTGCCTGGCGTGCACGACCTGGTGACTTTGCAAGCAGCGCTTTACGCGGCCCAGCTGGCGGGTGCCTTGATGGCCGTGTTCAGCCGCACCTTGCAGTACGCCAATGACCGGCAGCAGTTTGGCAAGCCGATTGGCAAGTTCCAGGCGATCCAGCACCAGCTGAGCGTCATGTCCGAGCACGCTTTCGCAGCGCGCATGGCCGCCCAACTGGGTTTGCGCACCGAGAGCCAAGTGCCGGATCGACTGCGTGTGGCCATGGCCAAGGCCCGCACCAGCGAAGCAGCGCTTGAAGTGGCGGGCTTGAGCCATTCCATCCACGGCGCGATCGGCTTCACACGCGAATTTGATTTGCAGCTGTACACCCGCAGGCTACACGCCTGGCGGCAAGCGGCCGGGTCGGAGTCTTACTGGCACGATGTGCTGGGGCAGGCCCTGCTGGACAGCCCTGAGCCCTTGAGCCTGGAGTTGATCCGCACGCTCACCGATGTGGTTGTCTGACTTTTTATTCTAGGAATTGCCATGAGTTCATTTCTCAAAATCACCCGTGAGGGCAGCATCGCCATCCTCACCATGAGCCAGCCCGAAACCCGCAATGCCCTGACGGGCAACACGGCGGTCGAAGAGTTTGTGCAGGCCTGTGCCGACATTGGCAAAGACACCAGCATCCGTGCGGTGATCCTCACCGCTGAAGGCCCGGTCTTCAGCTCTGGCGGAAACGTCAAGGACATGTTGCGTTATCAGACGCAGCAACTTAAACCCGACGTGATCCGCGAGGAATACCGCAACGGCATCCAGCGCCTGCCCAAAGCGCTCTACAACCTCGACGTGCCCGTGATCGCCGCCATCAACGGCCCGGCCATTGGCGCGGGGCTCGACTTGACCTGCATGTGCGACATCCGCATCGCATCGGACAAAGCCACTTTTGCCGAGAGCTTTGTCAAAGTGGGCATCGTGCCGGGCGACGGCGGCGCTTGGCTGCTGCCGCGTGCGGTGGGCGCGTCCAAAGCGGCCGAGATGGCGTTCACGGGCGAAGCCCTGTCGGCCGAGCAGGCACTGGCTTGCGGGCTGGTCTCGAGGGTGGTGGCACCCGATCAATTGATGCCCGAGGCGCTGGCCCTGGCGCGAAAGATCGCGGCCAACCCCGGTGCGGTGCTGCGCATGACCAAACGCTTGCTTCGCGAAGGCGAGCGCAGCTCACTCGATTCCTTGCTGGAGATGTCGGCGGGCTACCAGGCCATTGCCCACATGACCACCGACCACCACGAAGCCGTGAACGCGTTCATCGAAAAGCGTCCACCGAAATTCTCGGTTTGAAGCTTGGCTGCCCTGCAGCCAGCCGACGCAGGGTAGGCGTTCTTGATTCAGCTCAAATTCCGCTGGGCCGTTTCAGTGCCCCTGCGCGGTCGGTGCTGAGAAGCTCCACTTCGCGGGTTTGGCCCTCGCTGCGCACGGTCAGAGTCAAGCGGCTGCCCGCAGGCCCCAATGCCCGCAGGCGGCGGTAAAAATCGGGCAAGTCCTGCAGCGTTTGGCCTTGCAGGGCCAACAAGGTGTCGCCCACGGCGATGCCCGCAAGCGCTGCGGGGCTGCCTTGTGAGACCCGTAAAACGCCCAAGCCGCCGCTTGGGAGGCGCTGGCTGGTGATGCCCAGCCAGGGCGTGGCTGGGCCTGTCCGTTTGCCGCTGCGCAGCAAGTCGGGCAGGGGTTCTTTGAGCAGGTTGACGGGCACAAACAAATTGCCCGGTAGCGGGACTTGATCGCCGTAGACGTCTTGCACCAACAAGGAGCCAATGCCCACCAAGCGGCCTTCGGAGTCAAACAGCCCCGAGCCGCTCCAATTGTTCACAGCAGGCAAGGTCATCAAGGGTGCTTCCAGCAGGTATTCCCAACTGCCTGCAAAGACTTTCCTGGAGACCAACTCCAGCGCGGTCGGTTCGCTTTCGTTTTGACCCAGGGTCCAGAGCTTGCCGGGTGTGGGCAGGGTGTCCGAGTCGCCCAAGGGCACAGCTTCCAAGCGCAGCGGCACCAGGGCGCGGATCAGGCCCAGGCCACTGAGGTTATCCACGGCCCGCACTTGTCCCGGTATGCGGCGTCCCTGGTGGTCGATCAGGTCCACGCTCTCGGCTTCGAGCAGCAGGTAGCCAATCGTCAGCACCAAGTCGGGGCCAATCACCACGCCCGAGCCCTCGCGCCGCTGGCCCAATGTGCGGCTGGTGTTGGCCTGCGCGTCGCTGCGGCTGAGCACGGTGACCAAAGACTGCAGCACGCGCTGCAATGGTTCGGGTGGTAAGGCTTGTGGGGCCTCGCGAGTTGTGTCTTTGGGGGTGTTTTGCGCCGTGGCGGGCTGACCGGCAGCCTGCGCCCAGGCCAGGTTGCAAGACAACAGGCTGGCCAAAAAAGCTGTCAGAAACGGGTGGCGCATGGTCATCCCCTTGAAAAGTGGCGCTCAAACAGCGGCAGGTCATTGTGGGCTGTGCCCCATAACCCCGTGTCCGCAGAGCCTAATGTTTAAAAGTCTGGGGAGGCGGCCGGGCCAATGCTTGTGAAATCGTGCACAGCGCCTCAGGCCGCAAAGCGCTCACGCAGTTTGAGCTTGTAGAACTTGCCGGTGGAGGTGCGGGGCACGGCGTCGATGAACTCGTAGCGGTCGGGCACTTGCCACTTGGCAAAGCCGTGCTGCAGCAAGTGCGCGGCAAAGTCTTCGGGCCGAGTCGATTTGCCGGGTTTGAGCACGATGCAGGCCAGCGGCCGCTCGCTCCATTTGGGGTCGGGGATGGCGATCACCGCCGCTTCGGCCACGTCGGGGTGGGCCATGAGCGCGTTTTCCAGATCGACCGAG
>JBIKHW010000107.1:0-9562 GCA_044361935.1 Limnohabitans sp.
CATGAGGCGGGGGTACGCCAAAATCGTCACCCTCTGCCCTCCCTCACCCACCCACACAAGACCATGGGCTGCGCGGCCAGCAACACCAACGCCAGCATTTATCGGCAGTAAGGACTTCAGTAACCGCCAGCAAGACTGACGACCACCACCAGCATTTGGAAGGGGCCGGCGGCGGGCGACGATTTTGGCGTACCCCCGCCTCATGAGGAGCCCGCCGCCGGCCCCTTCCAAATGCGCCTAGCCGCGCCCAGACTCTGACATCTCCGCCTTCATGGACAGCGTTACCATCCTTCCTCTATGCACACCTCCGCCCTCGTCCTGTTTTCTGGTGGTCAGGACTCCACCACCTGCTTGGCCCACGCTTTGAGCCGTTACGAACGTGTTGAAACTTTGGCCTTTGACTACGGCCAGCGCCACAAAGTCGAGTTGGACGCACGCCTGAATGTGTTGGCGGCCCTCAAGAGCCGGTTCCCGGCCTGGGCCCCCAAACTGGGCGAAGACCACCTTTTGGACGCGGGCATCCTGGGCCAGATCAGCGAAACATCACTGACCCGCGACACCGCCATCGAGATGGAAAGCTCGGGCTTGCCCAACACCTTTGTGCCGGGCCGAAACCTGTTGTTTTTGACGCTGGCCGCCGCTTTGGCCTACCGCCGGGGTTTGCAGGTGGTCGTCACGGGGGTGTGCGAGACCGATTTTTCGGGCTACCCCGACTGCCGCGACGACACCATGAAGGCCATGCAGGTGGCCCTGTCGCTGGGCATGGACCGTAAGTTGTTGATCGAAACGCCTCTGATGTGGATCGACAAAGCACAGACTTGGCAACTGGCCTACGACTTGGGCCAGCGGGCCGATGTGTTGGGCGGTGGTCAGGCCTTGGTGGATCTGGTCGTCGAGCACAGCCACACCTGCTACCTGGGCGACCGCACCCATCGCCACGAATGGGGATACGGCTGTGGCGAGTGCCCGGCGTGTCAGCTCAGGGCTTCGGGCTTTGCGCGGTTTTTGGGCTGATGCAGTGATGTGTTTCATCCAACTTTCATCAAGTGGCACCAAACTATGGGCATGAATCGTTCAAACATCATGGCAAAGTGTTTCATGTGGGCTTGGGTCTTGGGCTTGGCGCTGTCCATGCCGCTGGCACAAGCGCAGCAGGGCTTTTCTTTTGTGGCTTTGGGCGATCTGCCTTATGGCTCGCCTGAAAAAGCGTATGGCCCCTACCGTGCCTTGATCGATCGCATCAACACACTGGACGCCAAATTTTCCATCCATGTGGGCGATTTCAAGTCGGGCTCGAGTCTGTGCAGCGACCAAGAGTTTGCCCAACAATTGGCGCACTTTCAGCGTTTCAAGGGGGCGGTGGTCTACACCCCGGGTGACAACGAGTGGACCGATTGCCACCGAGCCAACAATGGCAGTTACGACCCCTTGGAGCGATTGGCCGCTTTGCGCCAACGCTTCTACAAGCCAGGTCAATCGTTGGGCCAGCAGCCCTTGACCTTGCAAAATCAGTCGCAAGTCATGCCTTCACACGCCCGGTTTGTCGAAAACCAGCGCTGGATGCACCAGGGGGTGTTGTTTGCCACGGTGCACATTGTGGGCAGCAACAACAACCTGGAGGGGCGCGAACTCGCCGCTGTGCAAGAGTTTTTTGAGCGCGATGCGGCCAATGTGGCGTGGATTGAGAGCAGTTTTGAGCAAGCTCGCCAACAGCAAGCCAAAGCCGTGGTGTTGACCTTTCAGGCGGACGTGTTCGAGTCCAAAACGGTGTGGGAAGACTTTCCGGGCTGGTCCGGCTTTCGCAAAAGCATTGGCGAGACCTTGTTGCCACTGGCGAGTCGATGGGGCAAGCCCGTGTTGGTGGTGCACGGTGACAGCCACCAGTTCAAAATTGACCAACCTTTTCAGCTTCACAAAAAGCCTTTGCCCAATGTCACGCGCTTGATCGTGCCGGGCGCGTCTGATGTCCGTGCCGTCAAGGTGTCTGTGCAGGATGCTGCGTTTTCGTTCGAAATGATCGATCCCGCACCTTGATCCGGGCGATGCCTGGCTGACTTTTACAATACACCCCATGAAAACCCCCGCTTACACCCGCGGCCAAGCGCTGCCCGAAATCCTCAAAACCCGCATCGCCATCCTCGACGGGGCCATGGGCACCATGATCCAGCGCTTCAAATTGTCCGAGGCCGATTACCGCGGTGAGCGTTTCAAAGACTGCCCCAAAGACGTCAAGGGCAACAACGAGCTGCTGAGCTTGACCCGCCCTGACGTGATCCGCGACATCCACGAAGGCTATTTGGCCGCTGGCGCCGACATGATCGAGACCAACACCTTTGGTGCGACAACCATCGCCCAGGCCGATTACGACATGCAGCACCTGACCCGCGAGATGAACCTGCAATCGGCCCAGTTGGCACGTGCGGCCTGCGACAAGTTTTCTACGCCCGACAAGCCCCGCTATGTGGTGGGCGCTTTGGGCCCAACACCCAAGACCGCCAGCATCAGCCCTGACGTGAACGACGCCGGGGCCCGCAACGTGACCTTTGAAGAGTTGCGTGCCGCTTATTACGAGCAGGTCGAAGCCCTGGTTGAAGGCGGCTCAGACATCTTGCTGGTCGAGACGATTTTTGACACGCTCAACGCCAAGGCCGCGCTGTTTGCCATCGAAGAATTTTTTGAAGCCAGCGGCGAGCGCTTGCCCCTGATCATCAGCGGCACCGTGACCGACGCTTCGGGCCGCATCCTGAGCGGCCAGACCGTGACCGCTTTCTGGCACAGCGTGCGCCACGCTCAGCCATTGGCGATCGGCCTGAACTGCGCTTTGGGTGCGACCTTGATGCGCCCCTACATTCAAGAGCTGAACAAGGTGGCGGGAGATACCTTCATCAGCTGCTACCCCAATGCCGGTTTGCCCAACCCCATGAGCGACACCGGCTTTGACGAAACCCCCGAGGTCACCAGCCGTCTGCTGCACGAGTTCGCGGCCGAAGGCCTGGTCAACATCGTCGGCGGATGCTGCGGCACCACGCCCGACCACATCGGTGCGATCAGCAAGGCTGTTGGCCCGCTGGCCCCGCGTGGTGTGCACGGCGGCTTCTTTTACAAAGAAGCGGCCTGATCAAGCCTCCAGCAGCAAGCGCTGGAGTTCGGCCAGCTCCTGCGGGCTCAGGCCAATGGCACCGTGCAAGTAATCCAGCATGCCGCCATGCTGGGCATCCACGGCGTCAAACGCCGCATGCAAAAACTCGGGCTGTACTTGCCAAATTACCTTCATCACATGCGGGTGGCCTTGGCCTTCGAGTCGGGCATCCCGCTTGTAGCGCTGGTTGGTGAGCAGGTAATCGTGCTCGATGGTCGCCCGGTCCACCTCCAGCGCCGACAGAAGCAGCGCCGCTGCAAAACCCGTGCGGTCCTTGCCTGCGGTGCAGTGAAACACCTGTGGTGTGGGTTTTTCCAGCAGGTGCTTCAAAAATCGACCGAAGGTGGCCGCGTTGTGGTTCACAAAATCGCGGTAGGTCTCGCGCATCAGGTCCACGGTTTCCTCGGTGGTGGGCACCACGCCTTGCGCGACCAACGCCTGCATGCGGGCGATCACGGTGGGCTCGATGGTGAGCGCCACGCGCTCCACGCCAGCGATGGCGTAGGGCGTCGCGGTGTATTCGTTTACCCCCCGAAAGTCCAGGCTGTGGCCAATGCCCAGCGATTGCAAGCGCACCAGGTCTTCACCCGTCAATCCCGCCAAGTGGTCTGAGCGAAACACCTGACCGCGCCGCACGCGGCGGCCTTGGGTGTTGAGGTAGCCACCAACATCGCGAAAATTCGAAGCGCCTTGCAGCAGCGCAGCAGGTACTGGGGTCATGGCCATCCAATCAGCAGTCAAAACATCATTGAAGAGCCCCCATTGTCACGCCCAGGCCCGCATAGGGGTGGTGCCCAGGCGACAAAGCCCATGGCGCAAAAAGCTGAACCGTCCGCATGCATGGCACAAGCCTTGCATGTGAAGACCATGAACTTTGCTTGCCCCCCTTTACAACCCACGATCAACGGCGCCATGGGCGTTGCCGAAGCCTGGCGCGACCCCTTGGGATTGATGTTGGCCTCGACGGGCGAGGGTGTTTTTGGGGTCGATCTGGAGGGCTTGTGTGTCTTCATCAACCCGGCCGGGGCCCGCATGATTGGCATGGAGCCTGAGCAGGTGCTGGGGCAGAACATGCATGTGCTCACCCACCATTCGCACGGGGATGGAACGCATTACCCGATGGACGACTGCCCGATTTACAACGCCTTTCGCCAAGGCCAGGCGTGTCGCATCGACAGCGAAGTGTTCTGGCGCGCAGACGGCAGCAGCTTCCCGGTGGAATATTCGAGCTACCCGGTGTTCGACCAAGGCCAGGTGCGTGGCGCGGTGGTCACCTTTGTGGACATCACCGAGCGCAAACGCGCTCAAGAGGCCTTGCACCAAGCTAAGAACGAGCTGGAGCAGCGTGTGGCCGAGCGCACCCAGGCGCTCGAAACGGCCTTGCAGCAACTGCGCGAGCTGGCCGCTTGGTCCGAGGCGGTGCGCGAAGAAGAGCGCACCCGCATCGCCCGCGAGGTGCATGACGAGTTGGGCAGCTTGCTGGTGGCCCTCAAGATGGATGTGGGCTGGCTGGACAAGCGCTTGTCCGAGCAGGAGCAGCGGGCAGCCGTTGAGGCGCAAGCCATGCGCGAGAAGATGCGGGGCAAGTGTCAGAACATGAGCCGCCTGATCGAGAACGCGGTGGTCAATGTGGGCCGCATCATCACCGACCTGCGCCCCAGCATCCTGGACCATCAGGGCTTGTGGGACGCCTTGGCGTGGCAGGCGCAGGAGTTTGTGCAGTCTGCCGAGCAAGAACTCAAGTGGTGCATGGACCTGAACGCGCAACGCGTCTTGCCCGAGCCCATGGCCATGGCCGTGTTCCGCATCTTTCAAGAAATGCTGAGCAACGTGGGTCGCCATGCGCAAGCGCAGACCGTGGATGTGGACATCGTGGAGCGTGAGGGCTGGCTGCACCTGTCGGTGGAAGACGACGGTTGCGGGGCCGAGGCGCAGGTGTTTGAGTCGGCGCAGGCCTACGGCATCATGGGCATGCGCGAGCGGGCGCGGCACTTTGGCGGCGTGATCGACGTGGACAGCCAACCCGGCCGGGGCACCCGCATGCGGCTGTCCATGCCCTTGCCAAGCTGGGAGGCCGCGCCATGAAGGCCACCGTGCGTGTGCTGCTGGGCGACGACCACAAGATCGTGCGCGAAGGCCTGAAGATGGTTCTCGCCGACGACCCGAGCCTTCAAGTGGTGGCCGAAGCCGATACTGGCCCTGGTGTGCTGGACATGGTGCAGTCGCTGCAGGGACCGAAAGGCGTGGATGTGGTGCTGCTCGACATCGCCATGCCCGGCATGGATGGCCTGAACGTGTTGCAAAACCTGCGACGCGATTGGCCCGGTCTGCCCGTGCTCATGCTCAGCACCTACCCGGAAAAACAATACGCGGTGCGCTGCATTCAGCTGGGTGCATCGGGTTATCTGAACAAAAGCACCGACACCGACGCCTTGGTGGCGGCCTTGCGCCGTGTGGCGGCGGGCGGCATGCACGTCTCGCCTACTACCGCAGAGGCGCTGGCCAGCTTGGTGAGCCCGGGGCGCACCAAAAGCGGGATTGAACAGCTCTCGCACCGCGAGCACCAGGTCTATCTTTTGTTGACGCAAGGCCACAGCGTGAGCGAAATTGGTGCGCAACTGAGCCTGGCTCCCAATACCGTGAGCACTTACCGTGCACGCATCCTGGAAAAGACTGGCACCAAAAACGATGTGGAGCTGGCTTTGTACGCACAAAGCATCAGCGGGGGCCAAAGCAGCACCTTCGGTTGACACATGGGCACGCCATGGGCGTGGGTTTTGTAGGGCCAGCCCTACACCGCATCGACAAGTGCCCCACGAAATGAAGACTTGAACGTCCTTTGGCACGTATTCAAGGATTTCTGGCCCGCAGCTTGCAATGAGACAGGCATCACTCACTTTGCGAGGCCGCCATGTCTGAATTCTTCGATCCGTACAACGCCGACCGTCCCCTGATGCTCAAGTGCAGCTGCGGCCGCGACCATTCACCCGCCGACCACCACGCCGAAGTGGCGGCCGATGCCGCTGCCGCTCAGTTGCGTGCACGCTCCGAGACCGCCGAGTTCGAAGCCTACAGCCAAGAATTCATTGAAGCGACCTTGGTCAAGGCCTTGTTTCCGCAAGACCAAGAGCGCCGCATGTTCTTGCGTGCCGTGGGTAAAAAGACCGCCATGGCCGCCATTGCCAGCGTGTTGCCTGTGGCCAGCTTGCAGGCCCTGGCGCAAAGCAAAGGCCCCTTGGAAAAAACGAACCTCAAGATCGGCTTCATCCCGATCACCTGCGCCACGCCGCTCATCATGGCCGATCCATTGGGCTTTTATCAAAAGCAGGGCCTGAATGTCGAAGTGACCAAGACCGCGGGCTGGGCGCTGATTCGCGACAAGATGATCAACAAGGAATACGACGCCACGCACTTCCTCTCGCCCATGCCCTTGGCCATCAGCATGGGGCTGGGCGCCAACGCCACGCCCATGAACGTGGCCACCATCCAGAACGTGAACGGCCAGGCCATCACGCTATCCGTCAAGCACAAGAACAACCGCGACCCGAAGAACTGGAAGGGCTTCAAGTTTGCCGTGCCCTTTGATTACTCGATGCACAACTTCTTGCTGCGTTACTACCTGGCAGAAAACGGCATCAACCCTGACACCGATGTGCAAATCCGCGTGGTGCCGCCGCCAGAGATGGTGGCCAACCTGCGCTCGGGCAACATCGATGGTTTCTTGGGACCCGATCCCTTCAACCAGCGTGCGGTCTTCGACGAAGTCGGCTTCATCCACATGCTCACCAAAGACCTGTGGAACGGCCACCCCTGTTGCGCCTTTGGCACCAGCACCGAGTTCATCCAGAAGAATCCCAACACCTTCGCCGCGCTCTACCGCGCGGTGCTCACGGCCGCGGCCATGGCACGCCAGCCGGGCAACCGTGAGCTGATTGCCAAAGTCATCTCGCCTGCGCAGTACCTGAACCAGCCCGAGGCGGTGATTGCCCAAGTGCTCACCGGCAAGTTTGCCGATGGCCTGGGCAAGGTGCAAAACGTGCCCGATCGTGCCGACTTTGACCCCATGCCTTGGCAAAGCATGGCGGTGTGGATGCTCACCCAAATGAAGCGCTGGGGTTATGTGAAAGGCGATGTGAACTACAAACAAATCGCAGAAAAAGTGTTCCTCATCACCGATGCGCGCAAACACATGAAAGAGCTCGGCCACGAGTTTGCCGCCACCACGCCCTACCCCAAGTTCAAGATCATGGGCAAAGAGTTTGACGCGGCCAAGCCCGAGGAATACATCAAGAGCTTTGCGATCAACAAGATGGGCTGAGGCAGATGAAAACCACACACCTCAATTTGCGAGCGGCCATGGTGTCCTTGCTCATGTTCCTGGTTTTTCTGGGGGCGTGGCAGCTCTCAGCCACCGCACCCTCGGTGGCAGGCGCTGCCAAAGCGGGCATGACAGCCGAAGAGATCGAATACCAAAAGATGATGGGTAAAGACCCTGGTGCCGTCAAAACCACAGGCTTCCCGCCGCCCCTGGAAGTGGGCAAGGCCATGCTGGGCCACTTGGCAGATCCGTTCTATGACAAAGGCCCCAACGACAAAGGCATTGGCATTCAGTTGGCGCATTCGCTGGGTCGCGTGGCTCTGGGCTTTTTCTTGGCCGTGCTGGTGGCGCTGCCTGTAGGTTTCATGATCGGCATGTCGCCCCTCATGCGCAAAGCGTTTGACCCCTTCATCCAGGTGCTCAAACCCATCAGCCCGCTGGCATGGATGCCGCTGGCGCTGTACACGCTCAAAGACTCCGAAGTCAGCGGCATCTTCGTCATCTTCATCTGCTCGGTCTGGCCCATGCTCATCAACACCGCTTTTGGTGTGGCTGCGGTCAAGCGCGAATGGCTCAACGTGGCCAGCACGCTGGAAGTGCAACCTCTGCGCAAAGCCTTCTTGGTCATCTTGCCCGCCGCTGCGCCCACCATCGTGACGGGCATGCGCATCAGCATGGGCATTGCTTGGCTCGTCATCGTGGCAGCCGAGATGCTGGTGGGCGGCACGGGCGTGGGCTACTTTGTGTGGAACGAGTGGAACAACCTGTCGCTGGTGAATGTGATTTTTGCGGTGCTGGTGATTGGTGTGGTCGGCATGTTGCTGGACCTGGCGTTTGCCCAAGTGCAAAAGGCGGTGACCTATGTGGAGTGACACCAGCGACCGCGAGCTGATCGCGCCTTTGCCCACGGAAATTTTTGCCCCGCAACCCAAGGCCCAAGCCATGAACGCTTTCCTCAAAATCGAAAAACTGGGCAAGGCCTACCAAAGCGACAAGCCGGTGTTTTCGGACGTGTCCTTCAACATCGACAAGGGAGAGTTTGTCTGCATCATCGGCCACTCGGGCTGCGGCAAGACCACCATCTTGAACGTGCTCGCTGGCCTGGACACCTCCACCGAAGGCCATGCCTTCATGGATGGGCGTGAAATTGCAGGCCCAAGCCTGGAGCGCGGCGTGGTGTTCCAAAGCCATGCGCTCATGCCTTGGCTCACAGTGCGGCAAAACATCGCGTTTGCTGTTCGGTCCAAGTGGCCCGAGTGGAAGGCGCCGCAGGTCAATCTGCATGTGGAAAAGTATGTGGGCATGGTCGGCTTGTTGCACGCCATCGACAAGAAACCCAGCCAGCTCTCGGGCGGCATGAAGCAGCGTGTGGGCATTGCCCGGGCCTTTGCCATCCAGCCCAAGATGCTGCTGCTCGACGAGCCGTTTGGCGCCTTGGATGCGCTCACACGCGGCACCATCCAGGACGAATTGATGGGCATCGTACGCCAGACGCAGCAGACCGTTTTCATGATCACGCACGACGTGGACGAAGCCATTTTGCTGTCCGACCGCATCTTGCTCATGAGCAACGGCAACGAGTCGGGCGGCAGCTATATGCCCGGTGGTTTGGCCGAAGTGGTGGTCAACCCGTTGCCGCGCGAGCGCACCCGTGCCCAGCTGCACCACCTGCCCGGCTACTACGACATGCGCAACCACATCGTCGACTTTTTGGTGTCCCGCGCCAAAGCCCATTGAATTTCCCCCTACTCAGTTTTTCAACAACTCCCCTCAAGAGGTCTTTCATGAACCGTTTAGAAGTTACCGAAAAAATCATCTCCACCAAAGTGGCCAAAGGCATCAAGTGGAGCGATGTCGCCGAAAAAGTCGGCCTGTCCAAAGAATGGGTCACTGCCGGGTGCCTGGGCCAAATGACCTTTGACGCCAAGCAAGCCAAAATCATCGGCAAGATCTTTGGTCTGACGGCCGACGAGATCAAATGGCTGCAAGTGGTGCCCTACAAAGGCTCCCTGCCCAGCCAAGTGCCCACCGACCCGCTGATCTACCGCTGGTACGAAATCGTGAGTGTGTACGGCACCACCATCAAAGAGCTGATCCACGAAGAG
>JBIKHW010000419.1:0-2894 GCA_044361935.1 Limnohabitans sp.
TTTGTTGTCAAACTCGGCGATCACTTCCACCAAACCGCTGGCCGGATCGGTGACGGGCGAGACAAAAACAACGCGCGCTTCGCGGCTTTGCGCGCTTGCGTCCAGGCCCAATTTGATGGTGACTTTTCGGCCCACTTTCAAGGCTGCGCTATGCTGGGACAGCACATTGCCCAGAAACCGCACCCGGCTGACGTTGACCACATGCACCATGGGCTCATGAGCACCAATGCTCTCGCCCGCGCGGGGCACCAGTTTGGTGACGATGCCAGCGATAGGGGCACGCAAATGCCTGCGGTCATAGGCCTCAATGGCCAGGCTCAGCTCGACTTGCTCGCGTTGTTTGGTGCTTTCCAGGGCCTTGCGTTCAGACGAAACGGCACCCAAGGCCAATTCTTCGTCTTCGGCCTGCTTGCGCGAGACGCCGCCCGAGGCCAGCAAGGACTTGAGCGAGCTGACCTGTTCGCTCAGCACTTTTTCCTTTTCACGCAATTCGTTCAGGCGCGCCACGTCCTGCAAAAGCAGGCGTCTGCGCTGCACTTCCAGCTCTTCGGCGGTTTTGTCTAGGTACAGCAGGATCTGGCCTTTTTGCACGCTCTGGCCTTCTTTGACCAACACGCCGTCAATACGGCCCGCCACCGTGAAGCTGAGTTTGGTTTCCTGCAAGGCCTGGGTTACGCCTGACGCACTCACCTGGGCCACGCTGGGCAGGGCCAGCACAGCCCCTGCGGCCAACGACAGGACACGCCAACAGACCCGCCGCATGGCACAGCGCACTTGGCATCCGACGCGACCCAGACCTGCAAACAACAACATACACACCTTCAAATCACTTTTTCGGATCAGCAAAACTGTCAAGCAAGGTGCCCTGTGCCGCTTCCAGCAGTACTTCGGCACGGGCCACGGCCATTTGTTGTTCGTAAACGGTCAACTGGGCATTGATCACACGTTCTTCGCGCAGCAGCACTTCACGCGTGTCACTGCGTCCGGCCGTGAATTTGCGGCGTTCCAGCTCCAGCTGCTGCTTTTCACGGGCATGAACCTGTTTCCAAAGGTCCCAGCGTTCCACCGCCGAGCTGCGCATGGACAAGGTGGTGTCGATGTCGTTGGAAATCTGTACCTCCACCGACTTCAGGCCCAGCAAGGCGTCTTCACGGCGAATCAAGGCTGCCTTCAAGTCGGACTGCGCTTGCAAGTTGCGGCCCAGCGGGATGGACACCTGCAAACCGACCGACCAAGTCGGGTAGTCCGACATGCGGGACAAGCTGTAGGCCCGACTTAAGGCGTATTCCAAGCCATTCATGCCGTAGGAGGCCACCAAATCGACGCGCGGCAGGGTCTGGTTTTGGGTGTAGGCCAACTGCACGCCTTCACGCTCGGCTTGCACTTTGCGCATCAGGTAATCGTCTCGGCGCGACATGGCGGTGCGCAGGCTATCGTCGGCGTTCAGGGTTTTGTCGGCCACCGCAGGCAAGGCGTCCACCGCAACCAACCCCTGGGGGCTGTCTGCGGCCACGCTCAGCAGCATGGTGCGCACGCGGTTGATTTTTTCGCGCTCGAATTGCTGGGCTTCGCTCAAACCGGCCCTGAAGCGGTTCAGGGCGTTTTCGACTTCCCAAACATCCGAGTCGGGCAACCGGCCATTGCGGTTGATGGCCTGGGCTTCCACCAGCAAACGCTGGCCGTTGCGGATTTTTTCCTGCGCGGCTTGCACGCGGTGCTGGGCAAACACCATCTCGTGGTAGGCCATGATGGCCTCGGCCACGACGCTGGTTTCGGTGTCGCGGGTGGCATAGTCAGCCGCTGTGGCGTCCAGCGTGGCCACTTGCAGGCGGGCGGTGGTGACGGCAGGCCCGGCATCGCGCGCCAGAGGTTGGGTGATCGAAAAGCCTAGGTTGCTGCGGTTGTCCAAAGTGCCTTCAGGGCGGCCGTCGGGAATGTTGGTCTGAAATCTGGAGAGCGTGCTTTTGACTTCCAGCTTGGCACCGGTGGAGGCCAGCAATTTCGACACCCCCACCGAGTAGTCTTTGCCTTGGCGGTCATACACGCCCGTGCCTTGACGAATCATGGATTCTTCAAAGGTGTTCTTGGTGAGGCTTTTGCCCTGGGCGGCCGACAGGTTGGCCAGAGGCTGAAACGCTGAGGCTGCTCGGTCAATGCCGGTGGCCGCGATTTCCCCTTCGGCCTGCTTGGATCGAATGGTCTTGTTCGATGCCCGCAGTTTCTCCACCAACGCCTTGAGGCTGAGCGACTGCTTTTGCGCAGCCAAAGCGGCTGGCGCCTGAGCATCTTTTTCCGGCGTAGAGGGGGCCGACTGCGCAAAGCTTTGGCAGGCCAGTGCGCACACAGCAGCGGTCAAGGTCACGCGGATCAAGGCGCGTTGGGTTGTGGAGGTGTGTTTCATGCCAATCACGCAAGTACGATTGCAAAAACCAGCGGCTTCATCAGACGCTGGCGCTGTCGTGCAATCCCCACCCGGGCACACCGGTTGTGCCTGAGAGGGGTGCATCGGGTTTACTGCAGGGTTTCGGTCGAAGGCGCAGGCCTTGGGGAGTCGGCACCCGGCTTTTTCATGCTGGCCAGGCGCTCGATCTGCGACAGCGAGATCAGGTGCGCAAAGATCGCGGGCAGGTAGCCGTTTTGACGAACTTCCAGGAACTTGGCATCGCTGAAGTTGTTCAAGCGCTCTTCGTTGATCACATAGCAACCGGTGATGTTGCGCACCTGGTCAGCGGCATTGACGCGCATGTTCAGGGGGGTCAACAGGTTGTTTTGCACCAAGAACTTGCTGAACTCATGGGTCATCTGGTCCATTTGTTGCAACTCACCCAGGTAACGCTTGACGTTTTCAATGACCTGCGTGGGGTTGCCTTGTTCGTCGAACATGGCCGCGCCCT
>JBIKHW010000420.1:0-2883 GCA_044361935.1 Limnohabitans sp.
CTGGCGCGATTGGTGCCAAAGCCAGCCGCTGTTCGATGTGGGCAAATTGTTTGCTCGGGGCAATCGCTCCATGACGGCCCAAGAAACGTCCGCTTACAACGCCCCTTTCCCGGACAAAGGTTACCGGGCCGCGCTGCGCGCCTTTCCACCCATGGTGCCGGAGTTCGCTGATTCACCCGGTGCAGCCATCTCGCGGCAAGCGCGGGACTTTTGGCGCGACGCGTGGCAAGGCCAGACTTTCATGGCCATTGGCCAGCAAGACCCAGTGCTGGGCGAGCCGGTGATGCGCCCATTGCAAAGCCAAATCAAGGGCTGCCCCGAGCCCATGCTGCTGCCCGATGCGGGGCATTTTGTGCAGGAGCAGGGCAGGGCGATTGCGCAGGCGGCTGTGCGACACTTCAATGCTTGATGCGTGCAGCGGACCTTGTTACTTCACGAGCACACACTTTCAGATCATGGCCCACATTTACATTTTTTCTCCCTCCAGCGCGGTGCGCGACAAAGCAGCTTTTCGTCGTGGCCTCAAGCGCCTCAAAGCCCAAGGCCATGAGGTGGAGGTGGACGAAGCCGCATTGGCCAGCCACATGCGCTTTGCCGGTGACGACGCCACGCGCATCGCAGCCATTGGGCGTGCCGCAGCCAGTGGCGCCGATATGGCCCTGATTTCCCGCGGCGGCTATGGCCTCACACGCATTTTGCCTGCCTTGCCGTATAAGCAGATTGCCAAAGCGATTGATGGCGGCATGCAGTTTGTGGGCCTGAGCGACTTCACCGCCTTCAACCAAGCCGTTTATGCCAAGACCGGGCGCATCAGCTGGCAAGGACCAGCATTGGGTGAAGACTTCGGCCCAATCGAAGAACCCGACGACATCATGCAAGCCTGTTTTGACGACCTGTTGCTAGAGCAGGGCGAGGGCACGGGCTGGCAACTGCCCAAGCTGGAGGCCGAGCGCCGCTTGCTGGTGAAGGATGCGCAGCTGTGGGGTGGCAACCTCACGGTGCTGACCTCCCTGCTGGGCACGCCGTATTTTCCCCAAATCAAGGGCGGTGTGCTGTTCCTCGAAGACGTGGGCGAGCACCCTTACCGTCTTGAGCGCATGCTCACGCAACTGCTGCATGCGGGTGTTTTGAACCAGCAAAAAGCGGTGTTGATCGGTCAGTTCACCCATTACAAACTTGTGCCCACGCACGACAAAGGCTTCAAGCTGGCCACCGTGGTCGATTGGCTGCGCGGCCAGATCAAGGCCCCGGTTCTCACCGGCTTGCCTTTTGGCCATGTGCCAACCAAGGTGCTGCTGCCAGTGGGCGCCAAAGTCGACCTTGTCACCGAAGGGCGTGACGCGCTGATGGTTTGGGGCCACATTTAAAGCCAGAAGGTTGACCTTGAATGAAGGTCTGAGAGAGCCAACCAAGAGGCGCACCCATCGTCCACACGGAGACACCCATGAAATGGATCGGAAGACTTGTTTTGCTGCTGCTGGCCGCTTTGCTGGTGGCGGGCGGCGTATTGGCCGTGCACTTGCTGCGCAGCATGCCGCAACTCAACGGACAGCTCAAACTGGCGGGTTTGAGTGCCCCGGTCAACATCACCCGCGACGCAGCGGATGTGACGCACATCGAAGGCGCAACAGCCCTGGACACATGGCGCGCATTGGGATTTGTGCACGCGCAAGAGCGCGGCTGGCAGCTTGAATTCAATCGCCGCCTGATGCGCGGTGAGTTGTCTGAGATTTTGGGGGCTGCCACTTTGGACACCGACAAACTCATGCGCACGCTGGGTATCATCGGTATGGCGCAAAAACAGTTCAAGGGTTTATCGCCCGCAACGCAAGCGGCCCTGCAGGCCTACAGCGAGGGCATTCAGAACGCTTGGGCCAGCGGCGCTGTGCGGCCATCGCCCGAATTCAAAATCCTCGCAACCGTTGCCGGTGGCCCCAAAGGCCAAGCTTGGTCGCCCGAAGACAGTTTGGGCTGGGCGCTGATGATGGCCCTCGATTTGGGGGGCAACTGGGGACAGGAATTCGCCCGTTTGTCGGCCTCTCAGGTTCTCAACCATGAGCAACTGTGGCAACTCATGCCGCCTTACCCTGGTGAAAAACCTGTCTCTGCAGTGGACCTGCCGGCTTTGTATGCCGAGTTGGGCGTGTACGCGGCCAAAGTCAAAACCGCGTCGGCCATTCAGCCTGCCTCCAATGCTTTGGCCCAATGGTCGGCCGATTGGGTGCGCGATGTGGGCATTTTGGAAGGCAAGGGCAGCAACAACTGGGTTGTGCCCGGCAGCCGCACCGTCAGCGGTAAGCCTCTGCTGGCTAACGACCCGCACTTGGCTTTGAGTTCTCCAGCCATCTGGTATTTTGCTCGCCTCAAAGCGCCTGCCGGTCAATTGCCCGGTGGGCACCAACATCCCGCGCTGGATGTGATCGGCGCAACCTTGCCCGGTTTGCCTTTTGTGGTGTTGGGCCGTACCCAAGGCGTTGCCTGGGGTTTCACCAACACCGGGCCGGACGTTCAGGACTTGTACCTCGAACAGCTGGACGGCACCAAACCCGGTCAATACCGCACCCCTACCGGCTGGGCTGCATTCGAAGAGCGCGCCGAGACCATCCGCGTCAAAGGGCAGGGCGATGTGACCCTCACAGTGCGCAACACCCGGCACGGGCCTGTCATCAGCGATGTGCAACCGCAATACCGGCAACTGATCGACGTTCAGCGCTACGTCGTCACCCTGCGTTGGTCAGCCTTGACCGAAGACAACAAAACTGTGGAATCGGGCATGTTGACCAACTGGGCGCAAACCGTGCCCGAACTGCAAAAAGCTTTCACCGACAACCATGCACCCATGCAAAGCGTGGTCATGGCCGACACGCATGGCGGAGTGGCGTT
>JBIKHW010000421.1:0-2874 GCA_044361935.1 Limnohabitans sp.
ACGTCCAGCACCTGGTGCATGTCCAGCCCGGCTTGCTGGCCAAAGGCAATGGCTTCGGACAGGCCTTGCACCAAACCCGCAATGCAAATCTGGTTGACCATCTTGGCCAACTGACCCGCGCCCGAGGAACCCAGCAGGGTGAAGGCACGCGAAAAGGCCATGGCCGCGGGCTTGACCGCGTCAAAGGCGGCCGCATCACCGCCGCACATCACCGTCAGCATGCCGTTTTGCGCCCCGGCCTGACCGCCCGAAACGGGGGCATCCACAAAGTGCAGGCCCAGTTTTTGGGCTTCGGCGTACAGCTCGCGGGCCACTTCAGCAGACGCTGTGGTGTGGTCCACAAAAATCGCACCAGACTTCATGCCAGCAAAAGCACCGTCCGGGCCCAAGACCACGCTGCGCAAGTCGGCGTCGTTGCCCACACACGCGAACACGATGTCCACACCCGCTGCCGCCTCACGCGGTGTGGGGGCGGTGGCATTGCCGTGGCACTCAGCGGCCCAAGCAGCGGCTTTGGCGGCGCTGCGGTTGTACACGGTGACATGGTGCCCGGCACGTGCCAGGTGCCCTGCCATGGGGTAACCCATCACGCCCAGGCCCAAAAAGGCGACTTTTTTGGCGGGGGTGGCTTCGTAGGTTTTGGCAGCGATTTGGCTCATGGTTGTCTCGTGGTGGAGTGGAAAAAAGGCTATTTTGGCAGCCTGTGGGTGTTCTGGCGCCCACCGGGTGCTTTGGCGTGACCATGAGGTGACAGAGGCACTTTTGGTACGCTCAGCGCATGAACCCCTCGATTGCCGACAACATCGCCCGTGTGCGGGCACAGATTGAGGCCGCTTGCCAAGCGGCTGGGCGCGAGTCCAGCAGCGTGCATTTGTTGGCCGTCTCCAAGACCTGGGGGGCCGATGCCGTGCGCCAAGCCCATGCGGCCGGGCAAACCGCCTTTGGCGAAAACTACATCCAGGAGGCGGTGGACAAGATCACCGCCTTGCGCGATTTACCTCTTGAATGGCATTGCATCGGGCCGATCCAAAGCAACAAGACCCGCCTGGTGGCCGAACACTTTGATTGGGTGCACAGCGTGGACCGACTCAAAATTGCCCAGCGGCTGTCCGAGCAGCGCCCGGCCGAGCTGCCGCCCTTGCAGGTGTGCATTCAGGTCAATGTGGACGGCGGCGACAACAAATCGGGCGTGAGCCCTGAGGAATTGCCCGCGCTGGCACAAGCCGTGGCCGCTTTGCCGCGCTTGCAGTTGCGCGGCCTCATGACCATTCCTGAGCCCGCCGAAACCGACGCGCAGATGCGGGCGGTTCATGCCCAGGCCAACGCCATGTACGAGGCCCTGCGCCAGCAAGGCCTGCCGCTGGACACCTTGTCGATGGGCATGAGCGCCGACATGGCGGCGGCCATTGCCGAAGGCAGCACCATGGTCCGTGTGGGCACGGCGATTTTTGGCCAGCGCTGAAGGCGCCTGGCGAGCGGGTCAGGCGCCCGTTTGAAGCTTGAACACACTGCGGCGCTCCCCCACCGGCACCCCGGCTACATTCAGCAGCACCTGCGCACGCCAGGGGGCCAGAGCGACTCGCTGTGCATCGTCCAGCCAACCCAATTGGTCTAGCGCCTCCACGGTGGCGGCAAACAAGGCGGGCTTGTTGCCGTCCATGATTTTGATGGCCAGGGCCTGCCCCCTTGAACGGCTGCCCACCACCTGCACGCCGTCCGCGCCCACCTTGGTCACCCAGTCGCCGCGGCCAGCCCGCATGAAGTCGGCGTCGTTGCGGTCCGTGCCCGACACCAGTTCGGGGTGGGCGCTCATGGCCTCGCCCAATTGCTTCAGGCTCGCGCCGTACAAGCCATCCGACTCGGGCTGGGCCAGTCGGGCGTAGCTGCGGGCCAGTCGCGACAAGGGCATGGCGTAGTTGGGGGCCGAGCAGCCATCGATGCCCAGCGCCAATTCTTCTTCAGACAGGCCCGCCAAGTGCGCCACAGCCTGGCGAACTTGTTGCTGCAGCGGGTGGTCCACTTCGGTGTAGCTTTCGGTAGGCAGGCCGTGCTGCACGCAGTACGCCAAAAAGCCGCTGTGCTTGCCGCTGCAGTTGTGGTGCCGCTCGTCGTAGGCAAAGCCTTCGGGCATGGGGCGGTCAAAAAACGTGAAGCGGTAAGGCACATGGCAGCCGCAGCGCATCTGGCGCGTGTTACTGCCGCTTTTGTTCAGGATGGACGTGACCTGCGCAACGTGCATGTCCTCGCCGTTGTGGCTGGCGCACATCATGGCCAGTTCGGTGGGCGTGAAACCAAAATGCGCCACCCCGCCCGACTGCACCAGCGGCAGCGCCTGCATGGCCTTGAGGGTGGAGCGTGTGAAACACAGCCAGTTCGGGTTGCCCACCTGGGCCAGCACGCGGCCTTCGGTGTCGGTGACGGCCAATGCGCCCATGTGCACGCATTCCTGGATGCCGTTGCGGGTCAGCTCGATCAGAGGTTCAAAGTTCATGGTGTGGCTCTGGGGTGTTCAAAAAGACCAGTCTACCGTTTCGACCCCGTGGTGAACACTGGATCCCGGATCGAGTCCGGGATGACAGCGATGGCAACGCAAGCCCGGTGTTTGTCATCCCGGGCGTAGACCCGGGATCCAGGGTTTACGCAGGACCTTTGCCATCGTCCATGGTGCACATCAACAATTGTGGAACCCAACGGATTGGATTCAAAAATTGTCCCGGACTTGACCACCTGTGCATGCAGCAGCCCCTCACAATGAACGGATGCAAAACATCCATTCCCCCCTTCAGGCGCAACTGGTTCAGTGGTTGGTGGCCCCCGGTGCCACCGTGGCTGCGGGCGACGTGCTGGTGATTCTGGAAGCCATGAAAATGGAGC
>JBIKHW010000422.1:0-2864 GCA_044361935.1 Limnohabitans sp.
GCAAGCTTGGCTCAGACACTGAATGGCCATGTCTGGGTCGGCCTGAAGCGCTGCCCCGGTGGGGGCTACGGTTTCGATGTGCCGCAGCTGCGAGCCATAACCCAGACCGTTGGCCAAGCGCTGCAGCATGGGCTTCCAGCGCTCGCCTCCGGTCACGATGGCAAAGGGCCCAAGCGCAGCGGCCCGGATGAAAGAGGCCTCGGCCAGACCCGTCACCGGGCAGCCACTGACCTCGCGCAGCGCGAACAAACCCGGGTCACCAAAGCAACCTATCAGCACGCCGTCCAGCGGCTCTTCCGGTGTGCCCCGGTGTGTGGTCCATATATCCAGACACGCATGCGCCGCCACCGCATGGCTGGCCTCGCAGGCGATGTAGGGGGCGCCAAATCGGGCCGTCTGCACCAGCAGCTGAACACCTGGCGGCACTTGGGGCTGTAAGACCTCCTGCAGCCGCTGTGTGGTCAGCGGGTTGGTGTTGGGGTTGATCAGCAGATAGCGGCGCGGTGAGGGCGTGTCCATGCGGGGTGATCCTGTGGTCAAGTAAGTGCTTGCTGCCCCAAACCCGTGCGAGTGCTTGGTTTAAAACAGGGCGGCCTTGGGCTGATCGGCACCGTTTTGGTGCGACCAAGAGGTCGGGCCATTGGGCATTGTGCATATCTCGCACCTGAAAGCATCCATCGTGCCGGGTTGGCACACCTCATGCATAGAGACAGCGCTGGCCAATGGCCAAGCCATTTTTTTCAACCTTGATCTGCTCTAGGAGTCCCCATGAAACGTCGTGATTTATTGGCAGCGGGTGCCGCCACATTGGCCGCCCCGTGGGTCCACGCCCAATCTTCTGCCTGGCCCAGCAAAGGCCCCATCCGCTTGATCTGCCAGTACCCACCCGGCGGCTTGGTGGACACCGTGGCGCGCATGATGGCGCCGCACCTCTCAAGCGCTTTGTCGCAAACCGTGGTGGTCGATAACCGCGCGGGCGCAGGTGGTTTGATTGGCACCGAATTCGCGTCGCGCCAGGCCGCCGATGGTTACAGCCTCTTGGTCAGCCACGCTTCGGTGCACATCTATGCCACCGCCACACGCCGCACCATGCCTTTTGACCCGGTCAACGACTTCACCCACATGGGCATGTTGGTGGAAGCGCCTATGCTGCTGCTGGTGCGGGCTCAGTCGCCTTACCAAACGCTGGCGCAGTATGTGAACGCCGCCAAAACCAAACCTGTGCGCTTTGGCACGTCCGGCATTGGTTCTGCCAACCACCTGTATGGCGAGCTGCTCAAAATCGAAGGCCAGGCCACCGAGCACGACCATGTGCCATATCAGGGCAGCGCCCCGGCCATGCAAGATCTGCTGGGCGGCCAGATCGACAGCGTGTTTGACCCCGTCACCACCAACGTGAACCAGCTCAAAGGCGGCTCGCTGCGCGCCTTGGCAGTGTCCACACCCACACGCATGGCGGCCTTCCCCAACATCCCCACCTTTGCCGAGTTGGGCTTTAACTCGCTTACGGGTTCTCAGTGGTTGGGCCTGTCTGCACCCAAGAATTTGCCCGCCCCGATTGCGCAACGCCTGACCGCACTCATCCCTGAAATTTTGGCCAAACCCGATGTCATGGCTCGACTGGAAGAGGTGCAAACCCTGCCACGCAAAACCCCCGTGGTGGGCGACGATTTCGTCAAGCTCATCCAGTCACAAATCACCACCTGGAGCGCGGTGGCCAAACGTGCCAAGGTCGAAGTGATCGCCTGAGCGCCAGCCAAGGTTTTCACGCCACCACCCGGCGGCAGCATCCAGCGAGGGCTAGACTGGGTGCTGCCGTTTTTTGTTGTCCCGTCTTTAACCCGCAACTTGTGATCCCCCCATGACCGAAGTCGACTTTGACCAGATCAGCAGCTACCAGCGCTACAAACTCATGGCCAGCCTGATCGTGCCCCGACCCATCGCCCTGGTGACCACGCTTGGGGCCAACGGGGTGATCAATGCTGCGCCGTTTTCCATGTTCAACATGATTGGCGAAGACCCGCCCATTTTGATGATCAGCATCAACCGCCTGCAAGACGGCCGCCTCAAGGACACCGCTGCCAACATCTTGCACAACGGCCAGTTTGTGGTGCACATGTCTGATGAGCCCATGGCGCAAAAAATGCACAACTGTGGCGAGTCCATGCCTTCTGATGTGAGTGAGCTGACCGCCGTGGGCCTGACGCCTGTGCCCTCGCACACCGTGGCCCCACCGCGCATCCAGGAAGCGCCCATTGCTTTTGAGTGTGTGCTGCATGAAAAACTCGAAACCCCCAGCCGCTACGTCTTCATTGGCCGCATCCAGTGGCTGGCCGCCCGCGAGGGCCTGATCGACACCGAAGCTTGGCGTGTGAACCTGCGCGACTACAAACCGGTGGCCCGCTTTGGCGCGAGTTTTTACACCCGCACCGTAGACCGGTTTTCATTGTCGGACAAGGCGGGCGAAGCGCCGTCGGTGAATACGGCGATTGATCAGATCTGAATCGACAGGCAACTCAAGCCACAGGCAGTCGAATCGGCTGCCCTGCCTCGAGTAAATCCATCACCTGCTGCATGACCTGCGGACCAGAGGCCGAGTAGGGATCGAAGTCAGGGTGTTGCAGTCTGACCATGGGGTCGTCCACCGACAGGTGCACCAGCGCCATGGACCATTGACCAAAGCGGCGTTCGTGGATTTCTTCGTAGTGCAGGATTTCCACGTCCTGGTGGCGTTTGTGGGCGCTGATGCGGCGGTACAAGGCATTGACGCGGCTGCGTTCGCCCTCGATGACCTGAAAGAAAAAGCCCTGACCTTGGCACAGCACGCCCGTGATGCCCTGCGCTGGGTTGTTGGCTTGGGCTTG
>JBIKHW010000108.1:0-9450 GCA_044361935.1 Limnohabitans sp.
GAGGCTGCTTATGAAGGGCGCTTCAAGTTGGTCAAAATCGACTCTGACCAGGAGCAGCAACTGGCCCAGGCCTTTGGCATCAAAAGCATCCCGACCTGCGTGTTGCTGAAAAACGGCCAACCCGTCGATGGTTTTATGGGCGCTTTACCTGAAGGCCAGGTCAAGCAATTTCTGGACAAACACCTGCCTGCGGCCGAAGAGCTGCAAGCCCAAGCTGCTGCCCAAGAAGCCCAAGAGCACCTGCAAGCTGGTGACGCCCAAAGTGCCCGCGCAGCAATGGAGCAAGCTCTGGCCACCGATCCCGGCAACGACGACGCCCGTTTTGACCTGGTCAAGCTGCTGATTGGCCTGGGTGAACTGGCCGAAGCCTCCGCCTTGCTCGCTCCAGCCATGGCCCGCATCCCGGTGCCGCTGCGCTTTGAGGCCCAAACCCAATGGCTCAACGCGCTGGAGTTTGTGACCACAGACCCCCGTGGTGAATGGGAATTGGACCAGTTTGACGCCTTGATTGCCCAAAACAAACGTGATTTTGAGGCCCGTTTTGCCAAAAGCCGCTTGTTGATCGCCATTGGTCAATGGGAAGCGGCGATGGACGAGCTGCTCGAAATCATCATGCGCGACAAGAAGTGGGACAACGAAGCCCCACGCAAAACCTTTGTCGCCTTGCTGGAGCTGATGACACCGCCTAAGCCCAAAACGCAAGACGCTTCGGGCAAATCAGCGGGCGGCATCGAGTTGATGGGCAAAGCCGCGCTGCAGGAAGATCCGCACATGGCCATGATCTCCAGCTACCGTCGCAAGCTGAGCATGATGCTCAACTGAACACGGCTCAGCCAAAACCCAAAGCCCGGCCCAACTGCAGCAAAGCAGGCTGACCGGGCTTTTTCAAGGCAGAGCCGCCCACACACTCAGCGTGTGGCCCCAGCCTGGCGTTCGATGTCCATGCGCATGCGCTGGAGCAACCCAGCCGACATGAGCACCTCGCCCACCACAAACATGGGCCCCACCAGCAAGCCCACCAGGTCGTCCACAAAAGCCGGTTTGCGGCCCTCGAAATAGTGGCCAATGAACTGCAAAACCCAGCCGATGAAGAACAGGCCCAAGCCTGCCTGCCAAACCGCCAACCCCAGGGCTTGTGCCAGGGGTGGCACTTCATGGGCGGCGGCGATCAACACGCCATTGACCACCGATGTCGCCACGCCCAACAACAGATCGCCCCGGCTCAGGTACCACAAGCTGGTGAGCGCCCACATGGCCCAGGCCAGCGTCAGCGTGTGACCCGACACAAACCAAGCCGGGCCCAACAGCAAAACGCCGATGGATAGGAAAATCAGCGGTATGCCCAGCAAATGGGTGGCGATGTTGCGGCGATTGCGGTGGTAATGGGCGTACTGCACCATCAAGGTGGTCGCAGGGCGAAAAAGTGTCATTTCATGTCCTTGTTCTGGCGGTCAAACCGCTCAATGTAATACTTGTCGTTACACACATTTACCCGTTTCAACTGCTGGGTCGGACCAAGTCAGCACTTTTGGGGATGATGCAACTTAAAATTTAACCACCACTTTTGAACTCATTTTTAAACCATGCCACGCGCCGAGCCACTGATCACCCCCGAAGAGCTGCAATGCCTGCTCGGTGGTGCGCCTGAGCGCTCGAACGTGCCGAGACTAAGCCTGCTGGCGCAACTGCCTACAGTGCATTTTGGCGCCGCCCTCTGGCTGGTCAAGGGTGTTTTCCTGTACGCCGTACTCATGAGCCCGGGTGCCGCCCTGCTGGTAGACAGCAGCGCCTACCTTTGGATGCGCGGCAGCCTGGAGCTGGTTTGCATGGCTGTGTTCTGGGGCGCATCGTTGCATCCGCGTGGCCGCATGGCCGCCAACGCCAGCTTGCTGGTGGCCGGCACCACCTGCCTGCTTGATGCCATGACACTGCTGGCGTTCGCCCACTAATTTCCGAGTTCCCAAAATAAAGGCGCTGCAGGGCAGCGCCTCTTTTGCGTCCAACACGCTGTGAGACTCAGCCCATCAACTTGTTCATGGCCTCTTGGTATTTGGCGGCGGTGTTCTCGACCACCTCGCGCGGCAAGCGTGGCGCGGGCGGCGTTTTGTCCCAAGGCTTGCCGTTGATCTGGGCGTTTTCCAGCCAGTCGCGCAAAAACTGTTTGTCGTAGCTCGGTGGGTTGGACCCTTCCTTGTAGCTGTGTTCATAAGAATCTGTGGGCCAATAACGCGATGAATCGGGCGTCAGCACCTCGTCCATCAGTACCAAGGTGCCGTCGGCGTCGAGGCCAAACTCGAACTTGGTGTCGGCAATGATGATGCCTTTGGTGGCCGCAATGTCACGCGCGGCTTTGTAGAGCTGGATGCTGATGTCGCGGATGCGGGTGGCCAGGTCGATGCCGATCATCTCCACCGTGCGCTCGAAGGTGATGTTTTCGTCGTGTTCACCCACCGCCGCTTTGGCGGCCGGGGTGTAGATGGGCTCGGGCAAGCGGCTGGCGTTTTTCAGGCCTGCGGGCAGCTTCACGCCGCACACGGCTTGGTTGTCTTGGTATTCCTTCCAGCCGCTGCCCGCCAGATAACCGCGCACCACCGCCTCGACCGGGATGGGTTTCAGGCGCTTGACCAGCATGGAGCGCCCCGTGACTTGTGGCACTTCTTCGTCGCTCACCACGCTCTCGGGCGCTTCGCCCGTCAGGTGAATCGGGCAGATGTTCAGACCCTTGGGGCCTAACTTGTCAAACCAGAACAAGGCCATTTGTGTGAGCAACACGCCCTTGCCGGGAATCGGCTCGCCCATGATCACGTCAAATGCGCTGATGCGGTCCGAGGCCACCATCAGGATGCGGTCATCGCCCACAGCGTAGTTGTCACGCACCTTGCCACGCGCCAACAATGGCAAAGAAGTCAGGGCCGAGGTGTGGAGGGCAGAGGTCATGGCAACACAGTCAAGCAACAGCAAAAAAGAAAAAGGCCCGTTGAACAGTCAACGGGCCATTCGGGTCAATTATCGCAGGCTCAGTTCACCACTTGCGCCAATTCACCGCGTGCGTAACGGGCGGCCACCACCTGCAGGTTGTCGCCCTTGATCTTGGGGGCCTGACCTTCGCAACCGAACTCCAAGTAGCGCTGCTTGCAAATTTGTTTGGCCGCTTCGCGGGCGGGTTTGAGCCACTCGCGGGCGTCGAACTTGTCGGGATTCTCGAACAAGAACTTGCGGCAAGCGGCCGTCATCGCCAAACGGATGTCGGTGTCGATGTTGATCTTGCGCACACCGTGCTTGATGGCTTCCTGGATTTCCTCGACGGGCACGCCGTAGGTTTCCTTCATCTTGCCGCCGTATTGGTTGATCAGGGCCAGCAATTCTTGCGGCACGCTGGACGAGCCGTGCATCACCAAATGGGTGTTGGGAATGCGCTGGTGGATTTCCTTGACGCGGCTGATGGCCAAGATGTCGCCCGTGGGCTTGCGGCTGAACTTGTAGGCGCCGTGGCTGGTGCCAATGGCAATGGCCAGCGCGTCCAGGCCTGTGGCTTTCACAAACTGGGCAGCCTCTTCGGGGTCGGTCAGCATCTGGCTGTGGTCCAGCTTGCCTTCGGCGCCAATGCCGTCTTCTTCACCGGCTTCACCGGTTTCCAGATTGCCCAAGCAGCCGAGTTCGCCCTCGACCGACACACCGACCAAGTGGGCCATATCGACCACACGGCGTGTCACGTCCACGTTGTAGGCAAAGTCGGCCGGGGTCTTGCCGTCTTCGAGCAAAGAGCCGTCCATCATCACCGAGGAAAAACCCAGATTGATCGCGCCCTGGCAAACCGCCGGGCTTTGACCATGGTCCTGGTGCATGACCAGCGGAATGTGGGGCCACTGCTCGGTGGCGGCCTGGATCAGGTGCTTGATGAAAGGCTCACCCGCGTATTTGCGGGCACCCGCGCTGGCCTGCAGGATGACCGGGGCACCGACTTCGTCGGCGGCCATCATGACGGCCTGGACTTGCTCCAGGTTGTTGACGTTGAAAGCTGGAATGCCGTAGCCGTTGACGGCCGCATGGTCCAGCAGCTCGCGCATTGAAACGAGTGCCATGGTGGTGATTTCCCGGGGAGTTGAAGATTCTGGTGCGCCAGGTTGTACCCGGCTTGTAACTGCACCAGATTTTATAGGGTTCGGGACACCATCGGCCTGTCAGGCCCGTCCTGAACAGGAAATCCAGACCGCAAAGCCCCGCAAGGCTTGACGCGCTGACCTGGTGCTCAAGCCGCCCGGCAAATCTTGAGTGTGTTGGTGCCGCCAGGCGTGCCCATGGGCTCGCCCACGGTGATGGCGTACACATCGCCCGGCTGCACAATGCCGCGCTTTTTCAGGTGCGCTTCGGCATCGGCCAAGGCGGTGTCGCGGTCGGCGCTGGTGTCCATCAGCAAGGGGCTGACGTTGCGCATCAGGGCCATCTTGCGCTGGGTGGCGACCTTAGGCGTCAGCGCATAAATGGGCATGCGCACGCTGTGGCGGCTCATCCACAACGCCGTCGAGCCCGAATCGGTCAGGGCCACAATCGCTTTGGCTTTGAGGTGGTGCGCCGTGAACAGCGCCCCCATGGCAATCGCGTGGTCGATACGGTTGAAATGCGCCCCCACAAAGTCGTCGTCCAGCGGGTCGTGGTCGGTTTTTTCGGCTTCCAGGCAGACGGCAGCCATCATCTCGACCGTCTCCAGCGGGTACTTGCCTGCCGCGGTTTCGGCGCTGAGCATCACTGCGTCGGTGCCGTCCAACACCGCGTTGGCCACGTCCGACACTTCGGCGCGGGTGGGAACCGGGTTGACGATCATGCTCT
Source organism: Limnohabitans sp. (assembly GCA_044361935.1). Taxonomy (GTDB): domain Bacteria; phylum Pseudomonadota; class Gammaproteobacteria; order Burkholderiales; family Burkholderiaceae_C; genus Limnohabitans_A. The sequence continues at coordinate 4,828 of JBIKHW010000108.1, forward strand.
CCATCATTTGCGTGGCCGTGATGACCAGCTTGTCGAGTTCGCGGGCACGTTTGATCATGTGTTTTTGCAGGCCTGGCACGGCGGCATTGCCCACCTCCACGGCCAAATCGCCGCGTGCGACCATGATGCCGTCCGACACCATGAGAATGCGATCCAGCTCAGGAATGGCTTCGGCGCGTTCGATCTTGGCGATCAGGCCGGGCCTGTGGCCGTTGGTGCAGGCCACGTTGCACAGTTGGCGGGCCATTTCCATGTCGGTGGCGTTTTTGGGGAAGCTCACCGCCACATAGTCTGCATTGAAGCTCATGGCCGTGCGGATGTCGTCCATGTCCTTGGCCGTCAATGCCGCGGCCGTGAGGCCACCGCCTTGCTTGTTGATGCCCTTGTTATTGGACAGCTCGCCGCCCAACTTGACGGTGGTATGCACCTGCTCGCCCTTGACGGCGTTCACGGTGAGCACGATCAGGCCGTCGTTGAGCAAGAGCACATCGCCCGCTTTCACGTCTCGCGGCAGTTCCTTGTAATCCAATCCCACGCCATCGATGTCGCCTGGCTCAGTGCGCGAGGCGTCCAGCACAAAGGGGGCACCCGGCTCCAACATCACTTTGCCTTCGGCAAACTTACCCACACGGATTTTGGGACCTTGCAGGTCGGCCATGATGGCCACTTCGCGGCCCGCTCGCTGTGCAGCTTCGCGCACTAGGCGGGCGCGATCTACATGGTCTTGCGCTTTACCGTGGCTGAAATTCAGGCGAACCACGTTGACCCCGGCACGGATCATGGCTTCGAGCAAAGCCGGATCGCTGGAAGCAGGGCCTAAGGTGGCAACAATCTTGGTAGCGCGACGGGGCATCAGGGAGACTCCAATGTAATTTGATTTCAATTTTCACACGAAAAGGGTTACACACCCGGTTCTTTCGATGACCAAACTTGTAGAAGCCAGCATCCCTGGCCGCCCAAGCAGTAGATCAATTTCAGACTTTTGGGGGCAAGTTGCCATCAGATCACGTCCGATGATGCCTGTTCACCTTAACAATCCCCTTAAATTGATCCTTGTCAGCCCAGCGAAACGCCAACCCGACTAAACTCCACGACAAGAGATTTACATTCAAGCGTCATGACTGCCCTACAAACCCCCAACCTTGATCAGCCCATTCCATTGGACCAAGCCCTGCCGCACCGCAAGACTTTGCGCGAGTGGTTGATCCCTTTGTCCGAGCGCAGCACGGCGCGCGCGTTTGTCCTGCTGGCTTTTGACTACGTCTTGTTTTTCGCACTGATCACGGCCACTGTGATGCTCGAAGCCGTCTGGGCCAAGCTGCTGTGCGGAACGTTGGCGGGTTTTGTGATCGGCCGTTTGTTTGTGATTGGTCACGACGCCTGCCACCAAAGCCTAACCCCCCACCGCGAGCTGAACAAAGTGCTGGGCCGCATCGCGTTTTTGCCCTCGCTCACCCCTTACAGCCTCTGGGACACCGGCCATAACGTGGTGCACCACGGTTACACCAACCTCAAGGGCGTGGACTTTGTCTGGACCCCTTTGTCTGCGCTAGAGTTTGAAGCCCTGAGCCCATTGCAGCGCTTGCTGCAACGCGCCTACCGCAGTGGTTGGGCACCTGGCCTCTACTACATGATCGAAATTTGGTGGAAGCGCGAATTCTTTCCCAACAAAACCCACATGCCCACACGCCGTCCGATTTTCTTCAAGGACAGCTTCCTGGTCAGCGTGTTTGGCGTGCTGTGGATCGCCGTTGTGGCCGCTGCGGCCTTGGCCACCGACCAATCGGTCTGGTTGTCCTTGCTCATGGGTGTAGCGATCCCCTTCTTTTTCTGGAACACCATGATCGGTTTTGTGGTCTATGTTCACCACACGCACGTCAAAGTTTCCTGGCACGACAACAAAGCCGCTTGGACCAAGGCCGCGCCATTTGTGTCCACCACGGTGCACCTGACCTTCCCGTTCCACATCGGCGGCATGATGCACCACATCATGGAACACACCGCCCACCATGTGGACATGAGCATCCCGCTTTACCGTTTAAAGCAAGCCCAGGCCAAGCTTGAAGAAATGCTGCCGGGCCGCATCATCGTGCAGCCCTTCTCTTGGAAGTGGTATTTCGAGACCGCCAAGAACTGCAAGATGTACGATTTCACCCGTGAGTGTTGGACCGACTTCAAAGGCAACATGACCAGCCCTGTACGCGGCAACCTGCCGCCTGCTGCACAAGCCTGATCGGGTTCTTTGACTAGGACAACAAAAAACCCCGCAATGCGGGGTTTTTTGTTGGGGCATGCTCTAGAGGCGCCGGGGGTTTGTCGCTGGGACGTGGGACGTGGGACGTGGGACGTAAAGACTGGACCCCGGGTCTGCGCCCGGGGTGACAAAGTTGCTGTTTCATCCAGGCCGTATCACTGTCATCCAGGCCGTATCACTGTCATCCCGACCGTTTCTCTGTCATCCCGGCCTCCGAGCCGGGATCCAGCGCTTCCCAGTAAGGTTCAAGCCGTCGCACGCTTCATCAAAATCTCGAAAGCAGGCAAAGTCTTGCCTTCCAGAATTTCGAGGAACGCGCCACCGCCGGTCGAGATGTAGCCCACCTGCTTTTCGATGCCGTATTTGGCAATCGCGGCCAAGGTGTCGCCCCCGCCCGCAATGCTGAAGGCACTGGACTCGGCAATGGCCTGCGCAATAACCTTGGTGCCGTTTTCAAAGGCCGCAAACTCGAACACGCCCACCGGGCCGTTCCACACGATGGTGCCCGCCTGCTTTAGTTGCGCGGCCAACTTGGCAGCCGTCTCGGGGCCAATGTCCAAAATCATGTCGTCGTCAGCCACCTCGGTGGCTTTCTTGACTGTGGCCACCGCGTTAGCCGCAAAGGTCTTGGCCACCACCACATCGGTCGGAATCGGTACTTCGGCGCCACGCGCCTTCATCGCTTCGATCACCGCTTTGGCCTCGTCCACCAAATCGGCTTCGGCCAGGCTCTTGCCGATTTTCAGACCCGCAGCGAGCATGAAGGTGTTGGCAATGCCGCCGCCAACAATCAGCTGGTCCACGTTTTGCGACAGACTCTTCAATATGGTCAGTTTGGTCGACACCTTGGAGCCCGCCACGATGGCCGCCAAGGGGCGCTTGGGGTTGGCCAGGGCCTTGCTGATCGCATCGATCTCGGCCGCCAACAAGGGGCCAGCGCAAGCGATAGGGGCGAACTGGGCGATGCCGTAGGTTGTGCCTTCGGCGCGGTGGGCGGTGCCAAAGGCGTCGTTCACGTAGATGTCGCATAACTTGGCCATTTTGCGGGCCAGCTCTTCGTTGTTCTTTTTCTCGCCTTTGTTAAATCGGCAGTTTTCGAGCAACACGACCTGTCCGGGGGCAACGGTCACGCCCTCGACCCAATTGGCGACCAGCGGTACTTCTCGACCCAGCAACTCGCCCAAGCGTTTGGCCACGGGTGCGAGAGAGTCTTCGGGCTTGAACTCGCCTTCGGTCGGACGCCCCAAGTGCGATGTCACCATCACGGCAGCGCCAGCGTCCAGCGCCATCTGGATGCAGGGTACGCTGGCGCGGATGCGGGTGTCTTCGGTGATGCTGCCGTCATCGGCTTGTGGCACGTTCAGGTCGGCGCGGATGAAAACACGTTGGCCCGCAGCTTTAGCGCCAGCGCACAGATCGGAGAAACGGATGACGTTCATGGTGTGAAGAAAAGTAGATGGATCAATTCGCATCGATTTTAAAAGCCAGGACTGACAGCGGCTGACATCACGGGCAGATACGAACCCCGAACCATACCCAAACGAGACTACCAGCCCAACCCCAGACGCAAGGGCAAATACACCGCCATGCCCACCAGGATCGTAGTCAAAACACCGCGCCGCCAAAAGTAAGCGGCCACACCCGCAGCAGCTGCGTACAAGCGGGCGTCTTGCCAAGTGCTGACCAACTCGCCCTGCACCGTGATGATTTCGGGAATGACCACGGCTGACAGCGCCGCAATGGGCGCGTACTGCAGACCGCGCTGCGCCCAGCCGGGTAATTGCCAGGACTGGCTGGAGATGAAAAAGAAGCTGCGGGCCACCACCGTGACCACGGCCAGGCCCACGATGACGGTCAGCGTCCACAGATCGGTTTCATTCATGCCGCCACCTTGGGTGCTGGCCGGATTTTCTCGACCGTAAGGCACAGTATCACCGCCACAGCAATCGCCACGACGATGTTGAGCTTGAGCGGCAGGTTGTAAGCGACCACTGCGGCCACACCCGCCACAGCGGCGGACAAAATGCGCATTCGAGAACTGGCCAGCGAGCACTGAATGCCCAGCAGACACAAGATGCCCGCAAATCCCAAGCCCCACTCGGGCGGGATGAGGTTAGCCAGACCCACGCCCAGCAGGCTGGCCACGATCCAGCTCACCCAGTTCAGGAAGTAATTGCCCGCGAGATAAGCCTCTTGCCCCGTGCGCTCAGCGTCCGTGCTGCCAGGGTGCGGGTATTGGCGGATGAACAGCACGTAAGTGATGTCGGCCGTGAAGTAGCCGTGGCACATGCGTTGCCAGCGCGGCAAGTGCATGAGGTAGTTGCGCAGGTGCAGGCTGAACACCACAAAGCGCAGGTTCACACAAAAGC